>JBKPSU010000059.1:0-26174 GCA_046735135.1 Actinomycetota bacterium | reverse complement strand
GTGGTCAGGTATGTCGGCATGGATGTGCATCGCGAGTTCGCGCAGCTGGCGGTGGTCGAGGACGGGATCGTGCGCGACGAGGGCAAGATCGGAGTGACACCAGAAGCGTTGCATGCGTGGGCTACTGAACTGCGCTCTGATGATGAGGTCGCACTGGAGGCCACCGGTAACAGCGATGCGATCGCTACCTTGCTCGCGCCGCTGGTGGCGCGGGTGGTGGTATCCAACCCCTCGAAGACGCGGGCGATCGCCGAGGCGAAAGTCAAGACCGACAAAGTCGATGCCCGGATTTTGGCGCAGCTGCTGGCGGCAGATTTCTTGCCGCCGGTGTGGCTGCCGGATGACCGGACCCGCAGCCTGCGACGGCAGGTGATGCGCCGCGCGCACGTGGTGCGCCAACGGACCCGGCTCAAAATCAGGTGCACGCGATCCTGGCCCGCAACCTCGCACCCACTCCGCCAGTCTCGGACCTGTTCGGCAAGACCGGCCGGTACTGGCTCTCGCGCCAGCCGCTACCCGCTGATGAGCAGGCTAGTGTGCGGGCGTTGTTGCGCCAGCTGGACTTTCACGCCCATGAACTCGCTTTGGTCGATAGAGAGCTGGCCGAACAGGCGCTGACCGATCCGGTTGTGGCCCGGTTGATGACCATCCCGGGCGTCGATGCGATCGCCGGCATCTCGATCGTGGCTGCCGTCGGCGACTTCACCCGCTTCGATGATCCCGACAAGTTAGTGGCCTACGTCGGGCTCAACCCCAAGGTGCGCCAATCCGGGAATTCCGCCCCGGTGCACGGCCGGATCAGCAAAGCCGGCCGCGCCCACGTGCGCGGCGTGCTCGTCGAGGCGGCCTGGTCGGCCAGCCGCGCCCCCGGTCCGCTGCGGGCCTTCTATCAGCGCATCAAAGGCCGCCGCGGCTTTCAAACCGCAATCGTAGCCACCGCCCGCAAGATGACCGTGCTCGCGTGGCACCTGGTCACCAAGGACGAAGACTACGCGTTCGCCCGGCCTGGGCTAGTCATCCACAAGCGCCGCAAGCTCGAATTGGCCGCCGGGGCACCATCCCGACGAGGCAACCACCGCCAACCGGGCGCGGCCTACAACAGCAAGCAACGCCGCGACCAGGAGAACGCAATCGTCGAGCAGGCCGAGCGCGCCTACGAAGTCCTCGTCGGGCACTGGCAACCCCGCAAACCCACGACCGCTTCTGCCTCACCTTGACAATTTCATCCGTGCTGCAGATGACGCGGCGGATCTCGACGTTGTAGTCCAGGAACGGCACGAACTCGCTCCAGGCGTTCTCCCAGAGTTGGCCCTCTTCGGGCCGGCGTCAGCGAGCCGGTACGGCAACGCGCCGTCAACTATTGGCCCAACGCGGACACCGACACCAGTCACGGCCCGAATCGGACCGCACGTCCGCCGATCTCGCCATCCTCGGCGGCCGGTTACAGCCATGGATCATTAGCAGCTGAGCGTCACGTACGCCGTCTTGTTCATCACGGTCGTGGCTATGTTGGGCCCAGGCGTACCGAGTTGGTTTCCGGGCACGCCGGAGTCGGTACGCGCGTATGTCTGGCCGGGGCGTACTGCGGTTACCGTGCACTGATCGACGGGGCCAGTACCGGTTCGGCTGACGATGACGTTGTAGCCCTCGGATTGAAGGTTGCCGATGGTCTGATCGGCTGTGCTGACACCGCTGGGGGCAGCGCTGGCTGCGGCCGCGGCGCTCAGTCCGAGCGCCCCTGTCGCGACGATAATTCCAACTGTGGCTGCGATATTCTTCATCTCAATCTCCCTCTGTACGTATCTATTTCGCTGCCCAGGTCCGGTTACCGCCGACGAACATGCCTGTGCCACAACACCGAATAGGCCCGACGTGTTTTGTCGGGCCTGAATGATGTTGCAGCATCCTGCTGTCGGCCAGCGTCCGCTCTGTAGCGGGTTTCGACCGAGGCTCAGTTGATTCAACAGCAGGACCGCCGCGCTTGTGCTGTCGAGACTCGACAAAGCCAGGCGGCGTCGTTGTTCGGTGCGGGCAAGCCCCAGACCAGCACCTCGCGCGACGATGGAACAGGTCGGCCGCTGCTGCCGGGGAACGGGTACTCCGCCCCACTTACGTCGACCGCTGCAGGTTTTGCGCCGAGGGCAGTGGGCAGCCAACCAAGATCTGAAAGGAGTTTGAAGTGGTGGATTCGGGTAGGCCGTGGATTGGCTGGGCGGCGGTCGCCGTCGGCGTGAGCGCGGTGGTGGCGGCTTTTGCTGCAAGTTCGACGCAGGTGGGTGAAGGCTTCGCGTTCGGTTTCGGCGCGTTTGTCGCGTTCTTCGGGATTTTGGCTGTGCTGGCCCGCAACCGCCGACCCGATCACTGGGGTCTGGTCGTGGTCGGGTTGGCCATGTTTATCGTGCCGTTCCTAGGCAACGGCTATGCGGGCGACCCAGGCGCGTCGTGGACGTGTTGGGTGGCTGGCGGTTTGGCGATGATCCTCGGCGGCGTCGGCTGGGCTGGCGGAAAGACACCTAGCGAGTACGGCATCAACCGTATTGGTAGCGGACAAGCCCTGCGCAGCTCTGTGAGCTTCTGGATAGGGCGCGCGGCCCTGCTTGTCGGGCTGGCCGCCGTTCTGCTGGGCATCGCGACGCACAACACGACAACCGGGACAGCCGTCACGATCGGGCTGGGAGGGCTGATGGCCGTGATCGCCGTCTGGTCACTGCTGGCCGTTGACCCTACCCACGACTTCCTGACGCTGGCCATCACCGGGTTCGCGCTATTCCTGTCGCCCTGGGTCGGCGGGTTCACCGGGGACACCGCCGCGGTGACGGCCTGGGTTGCGGGCGCTGTGGCCACCGCGCTTGGTGTGGCCGGCTATCTACGCGGAGAGCGCCTGAACTTCGCCACCACGGTCCGCGACGATGCCGCCGAGCAGTACCGGGCCCGGTTCCGGCCCACTACCTAGCACCGAGAAGACCTGCGAGTCACCCGTGCCAGCGTCGGGCGCCGATCACCATTCGCCGATACGCAGCAGCCTGACAGTGCGATGCCTAGATGCTTGCGCGGAATCGGGGAATCCTGAGCTGCAGATGGGTCGGTCCGCTCGTCCCGACCTTGAGCGATCGGAGAAGAGCGTGGACGCTGCATCGAACCCGGCCACTGTCATCCTTGACGGCTTATCGGAGACCCGGGCGTGGCAAGAAGATCTCTATCGCGACATCCATCAGCACCCCGAACTGTCCCATCAGGAACAGCGCACCGCCGGCGTGGTCGCCGAGAAGTTACGCGAATACGACTACCAGGTTCACGATGGCGTCGGCGGCACCGGCGTCATCGGCATTATGCGCAACGGCGCCGGACCGACGGTGCTGATGCGCGCCGATATGGATGCGCTGCCGGTCCAGGAGGCGACCGGGCTTTCCTATGCCAGCAGTGTTCGCGCCACCGACGCGGCCGGTAACGACGTGCCGGTAATGCACGCGTGCGGCCACGATGTCCACGTCACCTGCCTGCTGGGTGCCGCGGCATTGCTTGCCCAAGCGACCCAGCAGTGGAGCGGAACTGGAATCGCGCTGTTTCAGCCCGCTGAAGAAGTCGGTGACGGGGCGCGCGGGATGGTCGAGGACGGACTGCGCGATGTCCTGGGGGCTGTCGACGTCGCCCTGGCTCAGCATGTCCTTCCCGCGCCGGCCGGTGTCGTCGGCACTCACCACGGTCCCGTGCTTTCGGCCGCCGACAGCATGCGCATCACGGTCTACGGTCGCGGCGCGCACGGGTCGATGCCGCAGGCCGCTGTCGACCCGGTGGTGCTCGCGGCGATGATAGTGATCCGGCTGCAAACCATCGTCTCTCGCGAGGTAGCGGCCACCGATACCGTCGTCCTGACGATTGGGAGTATCCGTGCCGGCAGCAAAAGCAATGTCATCGGCGATCACGCGGTGCTGGAGCTCAATTTGCGCACCTATGACGAATCCGCCCGCGCCGCGGTGCTCGATGCGATCCGGCGCATCGTCGTCGCCGAGTGCCACGCGTCAAACTCACCGCGGGAACCCGAATTTGAGCTTTACGACTCGTTTCCCCTCACAATGAATGACGATGCGGTCACCGATCGGGTGAGGGAAGCGTTCACCGCATACTTCGGGGAACGCTTCCAACCAATGCCCGCACAGTCGGCCAGTGAAGACTTCAGCGATATCCCGAACGCTCTCGGCGTGCCTTACACCTACTGGGGTATCGGCGGAATCGACGAGCGTCAGTATCGCACCGCAGCCGATGCTGGGCGGCTCAGCCAGGATGTCCCCGTTAACCACTCCCCGGTTTTCGCCCCGGTCATCCAACCCACCCTCGACACCGGCACCCAAGCCCTGGTGGTTGCGGCGCTGGCCTGGCTTGCCGGCTGAAGTCAGCGCCGATCCGTAGGGTCGGCCGCAGGCGGGTCTGAATCTTTCGGACCGGGGTCGTGGTCGATTCCTGGCGGGCCCGGGGCGTTGAGCCCGAAATGCACGCCGAGCATCCGGATGATGAAGCACGCCGCCGCTGCTGCCAGAGCCGCCGGCAGGCCGTACAGATTCAGGTGGATCACCGCGACCGTGATGGCGGCGGCGACCAGAGCGGGGATCGCATACAGTTCGCTGCGCAGCACCGTGGGGATCTGCCCTATCAGGACGTCGCGGATCGTGCCGCCACCGACAGCGGTGACGACGCCAAGAAGCAGCGTGGGCCCGATTCCCAGGCCGAAGGCAGCAGCCTTGGCCGTCCCGATGACCGCGAACACGCTCAGACCCATCGCGTCGAAGACCGTGATCGATGTTTCCAGTCGATTCAGCAGCTTGCTGAGCGCAAACGCCACCAGTCCGCCCCCGACGGCCAGCGCGAAGTAACGCCAATCACGAAACGTCGCAGGGGGAATGTCGCCGATGACAAGGTCGCGGATGACGCCGCCGCCCAGCGCGGTCATCATGCCTAGCGTCACCACACCGACGACGTCGAGGCGCGCCGCGCGGACCGCGGTCAGCGCCCCGTTGAGTGCGAAGACAAAGGTGCCCGTCAGGTCCAAGGCAAGCAGCAGCGGCGGTTGTGGATTCACTGGGGCATCAACCCTGTGCCCTCTCTCTGCGCCGTGAGCCTCACGCTAGATGGCAATCGTTTGGGTTGTGACCGATACGCTGGGATTGATTCGGCATAGGGAGCGGCTCTGTGGTCACGTTAGACCGCCTGGTCAATGTGCTGGGAAGCTACGGCGTGCGGTTGCGGTTCTGCCCGATTCCGCGGTCCACGGAGTTGCGCAGCGTCGTGCTGCATGAACTCATCGAGGACCGCGCCGTCATCGGCGACGTGTTGCTGGGCATCGGTGCGCAATCGGTAAAACAGGCGGTGCGGTGGGCGGCGTCAGCGCGCGCGGTTGTGGTCATCATCCGGGACGACGACGATGACGACACCGCGTTCGCCGGCGCGGCCGAGGGTGTGGCGGTGATGGTGGTCGACCCGGCGATGTCGTGGAGCGAGTTGGCCGCAGTCATCTTCGGGCTGGTTCTAGAGGGCCGCGAAACCGAATCCGGCCGCGGCCCAACGGATCTGTTCGCATTGGCCGACAGTCTGGCTGAGTCCGCAGGCGGGGCGGTCATCATCGAAGACCGGCTGTCGCGGGTGCTGGCCTACTCACGGCGCCAGCAAGACGCGGACCCGGCGCGGGTGGCGACCATCATCGAGCGACAGGCTCCCGAGCAATTGCGCGCTTTCTTTGACACTCGTGGCGTGTACGCGCATTTGGCGTCCTTCGACGAACCGCTGTTTGTCAGCCCGGACGCTGATCACGGCATGACCGGGCGCATGGTGGTCGCGGTGCGGTCGGGACGCGAACTCATGGGATCGGTGTGGGTGGAGTGCAGGGCGCCGTTGGACGGGGCAGCACTGAGCGCCTTGGCTGACGGTGCCCGCACCGTGGCCCTGCACCTGTTGCGGTCGCGTGCCAGCGCGGACCTCGAGCGGCAAGTCGAATCCGAACTGGTGATCCGGTTACTGGAGGGCACTGCTGATGCCGCCACCGCGGCCAGCCGCCTGGGCCTGCCACAGCGCGTGTTGCGGGTCATTGCGGTGCAGGCGTTCATCGGCACCGAACGAGACGCCGCGCTGCTGTTGGCGTTCGAGCGGGCCACCACCGGCTTCGGCTGGTCACGACCCGGGCGCAGCGCCCTGGCCGGCAACACCGTCTACACGCTGCTGCCCGGCGAACAATCAGCAACGGCCCGCAAGTGGGTTAGCGGGCTGCAGGCGGCGCTGCCCGAGCGAATGACGGTACTAGCCGGCATCAGCGGTCCCGCCGAGGTCGCTGATCTGGTCGCGGCGCGCCATGAGGCCGACGAGTCCCTGGCGCTACACGAGATATGGCCTGCCGGGCTGGCGCCGCCGGCCTATGACGAGTCATGGGACGACATCTTGCTGCAGCGGCTGCGCACCGCGGCACGCTCAGGACGCTCCCCTGATCGCGGACCGGTGGCCGAGCTGCGCCGCCACGACCGTGACCACGCAACCGACTACGTGCCCACCCTGCGGGCTTGGCTGGAAGCCCAGGGCGACCCCGCCGAAGCGGGCAACCGTCTGGGAGTACACGAGAACACCGTGCGCTACCGGCTACGCAAGATGGCCGAAATCACCAATCTGCAACTGGATGACGCGAAAAAGCGACTGGCCATGATGATCGAACTCGCCGCCACCGACACCGACTAAACCGTTCGTACTGTCGAAACGCGACAACGCGCGACGGCATCGTTGTTCGGCGCTGGCAAGCCCAGCCAACGAAACCCCACCACCATGGAATTAGTTCAAGCCAATGGTGCACAGGTGGAGGTTTTTGATGGACGATGTAAACCGCTACCGCGATCAATCGCCGCAGCCTGTGCGTGCGCCACTGCACCGTCGCCGGGTAGCGCAGAGCCGGCCGCCGGCGCCTCGCAGGCCAACAAGGTCACTTCGCCGAGCCACACGGTCTCCCCGGTCGGTCATGCACCGACGACACACTCCGGTGCCAAAGCGACTCGCCGCTAGGGGGTTTCAATGATCGTTCCACGCCCGCACAATCGCTCGATCAGCACCGCCGCGACGGCTGACGAAGCCTTCCACACCTTCACGATCGGCCCGCCACGGTGGCCTGTCGTCGAGTTGTTTCGCCGCAATCCTCTGCTGCGTGCCAGCGATCGGATCGAGGCGCTGGCAACGGCGGTGGCCGTTATGGTGTCGCTGCTGGCCATCCCGGTTGCCGCCGCACTGGGCACCGCGGTTCACGATTCACAACGTGAGGCCTACGCACAGCAGCACCGCAGTCGTCACCACGTCACCGCGACGATCACCGACGACACTGCGGCCCAGAAGATCTCGCGAACCAACACCGTCACCATGGCCGCCCGATGGTCTGCTGCCGGAGCCGAACACACTGGCGCGGTCACGACGCACTCGGCGACCAAGCCCGGCGACCACGTCACGATCTGGGTCGACAACAACGGCGCGCTGACCAAGGAACCGACCCCGACCACCCGCGCCGGAGTGGATGCGGTGACCGCCGCGCTGTTCATGTGGGCAGCCGTCACAGCTGCTGCGGCGATCCTGCTGGCCGCTATCCGGGCAGTGTGTGACCGTATCCGCGCCACCAGATGGCAGCACGCCATCGAAACCTTGGTCGGCCGCGACGGGCACAACCCCAGCCTGCCCTAAACAGCCGCCAATCCCCAAGTAGACCAACATTGACCAGTACGGAGACTCCACCCATGTCTGCACCACCGTTGTCTTTCGAGACGAGCCAAGCTCGCCGATGGACGATCGCACATCCGCGATTGCGGTTGAAGCCCGCGCACCGTTCTGCAGGCTTTGTGCAGGGCGGCTGGTGGCCTCAAACCGATCAGCTCTACATCGAACTTCGGCAGCTGCTCGCGTCGTTGTCGGCGCGGTCGGGGACCATCGAGCAGGTGATCTACGACGAGAACAGCTGGGCCTCAGCATCATTGCGGATGGAGTTTCGCGGCCACAGCGTGATCCTCGAGCCCAGCCGGACCTCGCCGAACACACTGACCGTCATCGGCACGAGGTTCGGAACGCTCGTGCTGCTGGTAGTTCCCCCCGACACCGAGCCGGCCGCTGCGCACGCCGCCGTGATGGCCGCAGCCGACCGTGACGACATGTCGACCCCCGAGGAACTGTTGGCGAACGCGACAGCGGCGGCACAAGACGGCCCTCCTGCATCCAACACGGATCAGCCCGGCGGGCTGGACGGTGCACCAGCAAAGCGCGCTTGGGCGCGTGGAAGCGGATCGCGGAGAAACCCGCCGCGGCTGTAGTCGCAGCCTGCACACAGTGGGGCTCGGTTAGCACATTCGCGCTTTGCGTGACGTCGGGTTGATTCGCATCCGAAAGCCGACGCGCCGAAAAAACGGCATGCCTGCACGGGCGCAACCAATTATCGGGATCGGCGTCGCGTTTTGAAGACCCAGCGGAGAAAACGGGCCATCGGGTCAGTGCTTGCGCTTGCGCACAGTCGGTGTCGACTCTAAGACCTTGGCGCGCTTGGTAGCTCGGCGTTCCTTGATCGAGAGTGTGGGCTTGCGACGATTCTTGCCCGCAGATTTGTCAGCCATTGTCGCTCCTTAATTCGAAGTGGCAACCACCTGCCCCGACCGTACGTCAGAAAAAATAAAAAGCCACCTGCCTCGTAAATGGTGTGCTCGTCGCTTGCCGCGTACTCGATTCCCGGAGGAATCGCCGCGATCGCGGGGGCATTGTCGGATCGCGACAACCGGGCGTCGGCTGCTTGTCGGATTTCAGCAAACGCTACCCGCGGGGTGCAGGCCACCATGGAGCTAACAACGACAGTTCAGATGTGGAGGTTTGTGATGGGCGGCGGCGAGCGCATGGACGGCGGGCCCCGGTCGGCGATTGTGGTCGGTGCGGGCATCGTCGGTTTGTCGACGGCGTGGTTCCTGCAGGAGCGCGGCGTCGATGTCACCGTGGTGGACCGCACCGGCGTGGCCGCCGGTGCGTCGTGGGGCAACGCCGGCTGGATCTCGCCGGCACTGACCCTCCCGCTGAACTCACCGAGCGTGCTGCGCTATGGGCTGCGTGCGCTGGCCAATCCGGCCGCCCCGTTGCACATCCCGATGGCCGCCGACTCCGCCCTGGGCGTCTTCTTGATGCAGTTCGTCGCCAACTGTCGGCGTTCGTCGTGGAGACGGGCGGTGCGCGCCAACGTTCCGCTCAACGAGGAAGCCATCGAAGCCTTCGACGTACTCGTCGCCAACGGCGTCGACGCACCGGTGACCGACGCCCCGATCACCGCGCTGTTCCGCAGTACCGACCAAGCCGAACGCATGATGCGCGAGCTTCGCGCTCTCGAAAAGGCCGGGCAGTCAATGTCTGTCACTGGATTGGCCGGCCAGGCGTTGCGCGAACAAGTGCCGCTGGCATCGCCGGTGATCACCGCCGCCCTGAGCATCAACGGTCAGCGCTTCGTCGACCCCGGCCGGTTCGTGCACGCCCTGGGTCAAGCGGTCGTGGAGCGCGGCGCAACGATGCGCATCGCCGAAGTTCGCGGCGTGTTCAGCTCCGGCAGCGGCGTCAGCGTCTACCCGCGCAGTGGCAAGCCGTTAACCGCCGACACGGCGGTGATCGCCACCGGCGCATGGCTATCCCGGCTGGCAGGAAGCCGGGTGCGGGTGCCGGTGCAGGCCGGTCGCGGCTACTCATTCACCGTGCCCGTGGATCGCCCCATTCCCGGGCCTATCTACCTGCCCGACGTGCGGGTGGCGTGCACGCCTTACCACGGCGCATTGCGGGTGTCGGGAACCATGGAGTTCCGCGACCCCCATGAACCTGCAATACCGGCACGGGTGGGCGCCATCGTCGCGTCGGCCAGCCCACTACTCGAGGGTGTGCGGTGGGCCGAGCGCAGCGATATCTGGGTCGGTCCGCGCCCGGTCACCCCCGACGGCCGCCCCCTCATCGGGGAGATGTCCCGCGGCGTTTACGTCGCCGGAGGCCACGGCATGTGGGGGCTGGCCCACGGGCCGGTGACCGGCCGGCTGCTGGCCGAACAGATCACCACCGGCAAGCAACCCGAAGCCCTGCGCGACTTCGATCCGCTACGCCGAACGGGCCACTAAACCTCAGCGACCTCCCGCGGTCCACACCGCCCGTGGAAACCCCCACCACGGGCGCTCGAGTCGTCAGGGGCGGCGCTTCTGCCACCGGCCCGCCCCTGACGACAACCCCTACGTCAACGAAAGGAATCGACCCACAATGACTAGCACCGAACGTCTTTGGATGACACGCGAGGCCCACACTCGCCTCAAGACCGAACTAGCCGCCCTGCGTTCACGGCGCGGCATCGAAGTCCCCGAGGACTTCATGGACTACGACGCCAACCACATGGCCGCCCACTCGGCGCGACAAGCCCGCATTCACCAAATTCAGGAGCTGTTGGGCAACGCCGTCGTCGGCGAGGATCCCCCCGATGACGGCATCGCCGAACCCGGAATGGTGCTGACCGTGCGCTACGACGACACCGGCGAGATCGAAACGTTCCTGCTCGGCGTGCGTGGTGTCGAAGACGCCGACATCGACGTGTACTCCATGCAATCACCGCTCGGGCGCGCGATCGCCGGCGCACGCGTTGGCGAACAGCGCACCTACTCCATCCCCAGTGGAGCCAACCTGCCCGTCACTCTGCTCAAGGCAGTGCCCTACGGAATGCATGCGCCGAAACCCCCTCGGGCACAGTCCGTCCCACCGCGGCCCAACAGCGGCCCTAAGCGGGCAACCGCCAAGCGCACAACCACAGCGCGTCGCTCCCCCGCGTCAGCCTAAGCGGGCTGGGTGCGATGAACACCAACCTGCCGCCGCTACTAAGGCCCAAGGCCGCACGCCCGACGCTCGATTGAGCGCAGCAACGATGCGGCGGACACCAACACCCCCGACGCCTAAGCGACCCCTCAAATACCCCACCGCGCTGAGGGACTCGTGCAACGAAAGGAACTGACATGGCCACTACGACACGGGTCTGGATCTCACCGCAGGCCCACGAGCGGCTACACCGCGAACTGGACACCCTGCGTTTCCTGTTCTCCGCCGGCATCGCCGATGAAGATACCGACGAGAACGCCACCGCAGTCCGATGCGCGTGGGAAAAGCGGATTCAACAGATACATGACCTCCTGATCAACGCCGTCGTCGGCGAAGACCCACCCGACGACGGGATCGTCGAACCCGGCATGGTGGTCACCATCCGCCGCGACGCCACCGGGGACACCGAAACATTCCTGCTGGGCATACAGGGCGCCGAATACGCCGACATGCCCGTCTATTCCATCGAATCCCCGTTGGGCGCCGCCATCGCAGGGGCACGCGCCGGTGAACGGCGCACCTACAGACTGCCCAACGGCATCCCCTTGGCCATCACGCTCCTCAAAGCAGTGCCCTACGGCCTTCACATCGCCGACCTCAGCCAGACCGCACCACAGTGAGATCGCACACCGCCATAACTAGACGCTCACAAGCGGTTAATGAGGAAATCGTGTCTCCAACAGCCCCCACCTACGCGACGTTGAACAATCAGCTCACCAAGGCCCACAGTCGAATCCGCGAACTCCAAGCCCGCGAAACTGCCCTAGCCGCCGATAACAGAACACTGCGCGCCGTCCTCACCGAACTCACCCACGACGATCACCCGCGCACCGCCGAACTCGCCTCGTGGTCCAACGATCGCAGTGATGGGTTCGGCATCGGCGATGACCCCGGCGAGCACACACACCAGCGTCCTTGCCCGCCCTCACAGAAGCCCGCCGGGAAATCAACGTCGGATCGAGCAGCCGCAACGTCCACCAACCGCGCCAAAACGAGGCGGTTCCCGTATGTTTGACCTCGATCCAATCGGGACGATATTTCTCCTCATCGCCGTGTTGTGGCTCATCGCCGCCATTGCATACGGGCGTGACGACCGCTGATCATGCGGCGGCCAACAACGGCGCGATCGGCGAGGATCTCAGACGCAGACAGTCAGCGAGATGGCGAGCAATTCTGCGCTGTTCTACCGCGACAAAGACCAGCTCCGCTCTTGTCGGGCCGGGGCAAGCCAATCACTCGGTTTCCTACCACCATGGAGTATGTCCACCTTCGTTGATCCCACGAGGTGGCGGATGAGTACATCAGCGCACCGACAGCCCAGTCACGCGTTCGACAAACTCTCCACCCCAATAGAACTCGCCATAACAACAGCGCACAAGGACGGAAGGCAACACATGTTAACGATCACCGAGAAAATCCCCGCCGCATCGACGCGCCGGCCAGCGATAGGAACCGTGCGACTCCGGTTGAAACCCGCACACCGGTCGTGCGGGTTTGTCCAAGGCGCCTGGTGGCCACGAGCAACAGACCTGGGCAGCGAACTGCCCGCACTGCTAGCAGCACTCTCGCTACGAGCCGGCCCGATCGACAGCGTGCTTTACCACGAAAATGACTGGTCCCCAGCACCGCTGAGCATCAAACACCAGGGCGACCACGTAATCGTTAGTGCCCACCAGGAGTGGCCCAACGTCATCTCCCTGTTCGGGCCACGGTTCGGAAAGCTCGACCTACTGGTCGTACCCCCATACACCGAAGCCACGCACGCCTACAACATCGTGACCACTGCGGCCAGCGTCAACGATGCGTCCACACCAGAGCAACTACTCGGAACACACGCCACGGCGATGATCGACTGCTCTCCCCCACCGCGCTCGGGCGATGGGAAGCCGAGGGAGGTGCACTACCACACACACCACGCTCAGAACCTCAGATCCAAGACGCCTAAGCACGCCACCTGACACCCGATTGTCGCTGCGTCAGAAACTCGGCGATACACCCGTTTACGGGCGCGCGACTGACACCACAACGTGACCGTCCCGGCCTATTCGACAACTGATGTGCGACAGCAGCACTCGTTCCAAACGACAATCCCGACAACCGAAGGCATGACATGTCAACAACCCCTGAGACAGTCCCCAACGCACCGACACGCCCGATCGGCATGACAGCATCACCCGGTGTTGCCGACATCGCGGCTGTAGGCCAGCTCCGTGGAACCGACATGATCAGCGCCGACGCTCGCCGCCTCGCCCCGATCGCTATCCAGCGTTGGGAAGCTGAGGGAGGAGCGCTAGGTATCTCCCCTGCATAGCGTCATCCGTTGCAATGCCGGAGCAATCAGTTGTGCCGATGTCGATCGCAGCCACCAGCACTCAACCACATTCCGGCCCACGGCCCAAAGGAAACTCAATGACTGACATTGTTTGCGATAACCGGACCCACACCCGCGCAACATGATTCGCTGCCACAATTGACGTCGACTGCCACAAGCAGCTGCCTCGAATCGACCAGCCTGATTGCGCGTCGATGACCTCCGGCGCCCCCGCCAGGCCCTACGGCTCAACCGCGCGGCCAGTTGACGTCGCCGGCTTACCGGCATCGGCCGCCAGCGCCCGGGAAAGTCAGGGCACATGCATGCAGCCGGATCGACGCGAACCCCACGCGCACAACCATGCCTCGGGCAGGCCACGCAGCTGTTCACGCACAGTGGCCGTGGCCCCGCACAACACACGACAGCACTTAACCGCGCCCGCCCACCCCCGCGGCGTGATGTGTCGCATCACCCCACCGGAGCTGACCAGGTGCTAGGCCGCACACACATCGGCCCTTCCGGAACAGGCGCAGGCCACGACCGATTCACCGGCCAGTAAGCCTGCCACCGGCGTATTGTTTGGCCTGACACTGTCATCCAGCGATGGCGCACATATGAACCATCGCTGCGCGGCGTCGAAAGAATCGACCGCATGCGAATCATCCGCTACGACATACCCGCTCGCGTTGTCAACGCCTCGCGGCCAAGCTCACTGACTGGCGCTCGACGCGACCAGGGGCGGGAGCCCCGTACGCCAGCCGTTAGCGGCGACGTACTCATCGAGATGTCGAATCCGACGTTATATGCCGTTCACAAAAGTCTGACTAATTCTCACGGACACTTCGGATCCGACATCGATCCGACATCTCGATTGAGAATCCGACACCGAATCTGGGAACCTACAGCCGCCACCGATAATGGCCAACTATGTCGGCGAGCAAGACCTCCAGTCCCCGTCAACGAATACGCGCGACGCCCCAGCTAGCTGCTCGGGGACGGTGGCCGCCGCTTGGTCGGCGTTCCCGACTCGATGGCGTCGCCGACCACATCGCGCGGACGGTTCGGCGCCTGTGGCCGGTCCCGCCACCTGGCGGTCTGCCAGTCGGGGCCTATAGGGCGCCGATCGACGATCCTTCGACGAGTTCGAAATCCTCGACGCGACGCAGGCCGAGCGTGCCGAGAACTCGGCGCGCGTCACGCAACAGCTCGGCTCGGTCGTGGGATCCTTCCGGAAGTTGTCCGACGAAATGCAGACGGACCCGGGCGGCGTCAAGCTCCAGTCCTGAACGTTCTGCGGACCTCAGCGCGCGGACCAAACGGCGCCTGGCAGCGCGGTCGTTGCCTACGGCGGCTTGGTAGAGCCCGAAGTAGAGGTCGAAGCGTGGTCGACAGAAGGGGTAAATCCTGACGTACCCCCGGAGCGCTCGCAGCGCACGGCGGGCTATCTTCCGGCCATCGGCCTCTGCGCCAGTTCCTCGCACCTTTGTCAGCAGCTCGAGAGATGCTCGGACCATCGCCGTCAGGCCGACGAAGTCGAACCAGACGGGCACCGCGCCAAGTGTGCTCAACGCGTGCTGTGCATACGCGAGCGCCTGATCATCGTGCCCTCGTGCCACCAGAACCTGCATGTGGCTGCCTTGAAAATTGCGGGCGGACAGCCGGTCGTCCTCGCTGAAGAGCGTCACTGCTTCCTCATCCAGCGCGATACATGCATCTTTGTGACCGAGGCCCATCAGCACCGGCACCAGCAGCGTCGTACCCCACACAATGTGATCGGCGTTGCCCCGCCGCCTGGCCGAACTGAGCAGTTCTTCGAAGTCGGCGCGCGCCAGACGCAGCGCACCCCTCGCCTCGTGGAAGGATCCGCGAACGGCCAGACCGATCTCGAGGTCATAATTCTGGCCCGCTGCTCGGCATCGCCGGATAACGTCGTCCATCATCGCAGTGACGTCCGGGCTCCGCTTCATGGTGCGCAGGTAGACAGCCTCGGAAATGGTCGCGGTGAGGTCGTGCTGTCGCGCAAGATCAGGCAATACCTCGAGAGTGCGGGGACTTTCGGTACCCCACGGCTGCCCAATGATTTTCGAGCGCGACCGGCGAAAGTATCGGGCGGCCAAGCGGTGCAGGCGTGCTGTTCCTACAAGGTTGGCCAGACCGCTATACGCACGACCAGCAAGACCCTCATCGCGAGCTCTCTCTGCCAAATTGATCGCTATGAGATTGGTTGCGACCCAAGGCATCACCTCTGCTTGGAAGTAGTACGACTCGGCAAGTTTTGACAAGATCCACGACGCCTGGCTCAACGCGCCCGAATTGCTCCTGACAGGCACGGTGATACCCAGCAGATGCATGAACTGCTTCACGGATTCCCAGACAAGTCGCGCTGCCCAACCGCCCATGCGCTTGGGCAGGCGCTGGCCCAGCAACTGTAAAGCAATCCTGGAGTGCATTATCGCCTCGTCGAGGCGATTGAGGTCGGCTAGGGCCTCGCCCAATTCAAAGTGCCAGAATGCCTTCCGGGTGTCGGGGATGGCTGCCGCACCGTGCTCGGATACGAAGTCCATCGCCGTCGTCATGAGTGAAGCGGCTTCTTCTTCGGCTCCCTTCGCTATGGCGTTGGTTGCCGCGGCCTCCAGGTACTCGATCTGTCTCGCCGGCTCGTCGGAGGCTGCCCAGTGTCGCGCAATTACTGCATACGTTCCGGGGCCTCGCCCATTCGCCTCGTACCACTCGGCAAGCGCGCGATGACGTTCGCGCAGCTCGGATGGTAGGAGGGACTGCAGCGCAGCATCACGGATCAGTGCGTGCGCGAATCGCCATCCTTCCGAGGTTTTTCTAACGATCTTCATCGTCTCGAGGTCGGCAAGCTCGTCGGCGAGCGAGCGGGAATCAAGGGTCGACGCTGCGGCAAGGACACGCTCTTCATCGAAACCGGTGCCGATGACAGCTGCAGCCCGGATTACTATTCGCTGTTGTTCTGAGAGCGCGCTCAGCCGAGCCCGGAAGACCTCTTCCACCCTGACGGGCAAGCGGATCCGTTCAAGCTCGGAATCGGAAACGGCGAGGTGCGCGTGCGCCGAGTGTCCGGTTCCGACCACAGAGATCACGTCGTCTGTTCGCAACTGGCTCGCTAGCTCGATCGCGAATAGCGGGTTCCCGCCGACCTTTTCCCGGAAAAGCGACCGGACTGGTTCCTCAAGCGTGCTGACACCAAGGGTGTCGCGCGCGATCTGTTCTGTGACGTCCGCTGGCAACGTTTCGAGTTGTAGCGACAACGCACCGTTTTCGAGCAGGTACGCCGTCACCTCATCGCCCGTGTCGATCGCACCGTCGTCTGTTTCGGTCGGGGTTCTGCTCGCCGCATCACGAAGGTTTGAGGCGGGTGAAGGTATCTGAGTCGGGCGCGTGAGTAGGACGATCATCACCGTGGCAGCACTTCGATGGACCGCCCTGACCAATTCCCAGGACGACGAGTCCATCCATTGGCAGTCGTCGAGGACAACCAACAAAGGAGCTTCACCAGCAGCGTCACTCAGAAGCTGAACGAGGACGCGTAACGTGTTCTCCCGGCGCGTCCGGCCCTTCATGTCCCGCAGCGCCGAATCGTCGAGCGCGATATCGAGGATGTCGTTGAGCAGCGGGCCCCATTGCTCTAATTCAGGCCATTTGCCGAGCCGCTCCGTGACAAGCTGCGCGCGCAGAATCGGGTCTCGCACAGACCACAGTTGAAGTGCCCTGGCGAACACCCGTTTCCACGGGTGATAGGGCCGGGGATCGACATCGTCGCAACTACCGGCAAGCACCGTCATGCGCCCGTAGCCCTCACTGGCCCGCAGCAAGTCGATCGCGATGTGCGTCTTGCCAACCCCGGGTTCGCCGGTGATGATCGCGGCGGTGGAGATGCCGAGGCTCAACGCGACGAGCCTGCCCGCCAACTGCTCCCGCTCCCGGTTTCGGCCTCGGGTCGAGAGACTCTTCGCCTCGGCCAGCCGACGCAACGTCGGCAGGCCGGGCTCCGATTCGTGTCTTTCGGGCCGATACACCTGCACCTTGTGGGAGACACCCTTCACATCGATCAGGCCACGCCCTGAGAATCTCAGCCGATCCCTGCTCAGCCGCTGGCTCAGCTCGTCGCAGAGAACCTCGTTCTGGGCGCGCTGCATGAGACGCGCAGCAAGGTTGACGACTGGCCCGATCGTTGTGTACTGACGATAAGCGGGGCTGCCGCACACACCGCAGAAGGCGTGGCCTGTGGCAACCCCGACGCCGTGTTCGACATAGTCCTGCATGGCTCTGCTGATTTCCAGAGCCGCGAGGTTGGCCCGCGACGCCTCGCGTTCGCGAATCACGGGCGGAAGGCCGAATCCCGCCAGAAGTGTGACCCCGTCGATATCCTGAAACGCGCTGAGCAGCGTGCCTTGGTAGCTGCTCAGAATGTCCAGAACTTGCAGCACCGCGTAGCTGACCGTCTTAAGCACGCCGTCGTCCCAGAAACCAGTGCGAACGCTGATGAAGGTCGCCGTGATCGGAGCGAGTTCCGCGTGCAGTTCCCCCTGATCCGCCCGCAACCGTTCGAATACCCAGTCCGGAACATAGCGAGCGGCAAGTGCGAGTTGGACGGAAGCGGGCGGACGACTCGGGTCCAGCAATGAACCCGATGTCGGCTCGACATCAAGGGCGCGGCCGCTGCCCTTTTCAGCCTCGGCCTCATTTCCAAGCAATTGTCGAACGGTGTCGCTGAGCCCCGTCTCTGACGCTCCGACCGATTTCTGTGCACGAGCCATCCCTTGAATCGCCGGTCCCACAGGGATGAATACGCGACGCCCGTGCTCATGCCCGACATCGAGCAACCAGGCATCGCCGGCCCCGATCCCGGCTCGTAGGCGAATCGGGTAGCCGGCCACCAACGGGAGAAGCTCAGCCTTGTCACGAACAGCCGAGGCAGCGCGCACGGCCGACTGCACCGCGGCGGCCAAACCGCCCATTTCGGCGCTGGGCCAGACTGCGACAATTTCGTCACCTGCAATCGTCACCACCGACCCGTTGTGCTCATCGATCACGTCAGTCAACAGCGTGAAGATGGGGTTCAGGGCCTGTGCGATGCCTTCTGAGCCATCGGGGCTCCACCTGTCGAGGTCCTCGCCGATGGAGGTGGACTCGGACACGTCCAGGCCCAGCACCGCCATTTCGCAGAATACGCTGCCAAGTGTTCGGACTGGTTTTGCGCGGTGATCGATGCTTCGTGCCAACAACTCGGGCACAAAGCTCGCAAGGAGATCACGCGAGGCCGGCACTGACTCTCCATAGTTCGATAATTCGCACAGCGTAACGCCGCCGAGGCGAGACGTCTGGCCGAATTACACAGCTCGTTGGCTCGGCTGCGTAGCGGAATATCGGCGTCGTGAACCGTGCGATTTCGGCCTGTGACCAGGACGATTACGGTACGGTGCCCGCATGATCGACCGTCAGGAGATCAAGGATCTCGTCGATCGACAACTGACCGACGCTCGCGAGTCGATGTCGCCGCGCGTGCGGAGGGCCTACGACGGGCTGCTGCAGGAGCGTGGTCTCCTGCAGGCGGACCCTACTGTGTACTTCAGAGCCTTGGGGCATCCGCTCTTTATGCTTCCCGTTTGGATAGCCAATCGGCTGAACGACGACGGGGTTTATACGCCGGTAGAGACCTTGGGAAATGTCCTGGGCATAAGTGCGCTTGGCTATCTCCACGCTCGAGCACAAGATGATTGGCTTGACGGGCCGTCACGGGACGATCCCGCACTGATCGCGGTAGCGGAATCCCTTCTGGTCTTGTGCAACCGGCTGCTGGTGGCCGTGGTCGGTTCGTCCTCACGGTTCTGGAAATTCTATTGCCGGGTCCTCAACGAGTATGCCGAGTCGCTGCTTCACACAGACGAACTCCGGCGCGCCGCGGCACCGGTTTCGCGATCGACTTTCGAGCAGCTTCTCTCGCAGTCCAAACCGCTCATGATTCCATCCGCCGCTCTCCTCGACCGCGCGGACCGGTGGGAACATTTCCCGCACCTCGAGGAGTTCGTTATCTCAGCCGTCGCCGCATCACAACTCGCCAACGACCTGAGGGACATCTTCCGAGACCGGCAAATGGGCCATCGCACATGGACAGTCGAAGCCATCGGAGATCTTGAGGCAGACCATGTCTGGATGGAAGTGGCGGGTGATTCGAGGCCCAGCGATCGCGGACGGATCGGGGAACGGATCCAGGAAGCTCTCTCGTTCCATCAGCGGTCTGCGCGCGCTGCTCAGGCGCTCGGTCTGACGGAGGCCGAGGACTGGGTCGCAAGCCGTCGAAACGCATTGGAACATCTGCCAAGATCGCTTCACGCAAATTTGCTGAACGCCTTCACCCAACGAATTGCCGACCTGCCGCCGGCAAGGTCGAAACAGGAACAGACCTAGCGCCAAACAAGAAAGGAATGAGACATGCCAGAGTGGAGCCTTTCCGATATACCAGGTTCTATCGTTTATCGGGCTCAGCAAGACGCCGATTTCGCCCTCCGGCTCCTGCACCAAGAGTCCAGAGAGGAAGCACTCAGTGAACCCGGTTTGGATTTGAGCGACGAGCAACTCCGCGAACTGTCGCCGGTTCTCGACGAAATCGCGCAGCTGAGCTTCCAGGATGCTATCCAGATGTTGCGAGAGCAGGGCGGCGTCGTTCTCGATTAGCCGGGTGCCTGCTGAACAGAACGAGATTCGCCAGTTCTACAACCGCTGGACACCGACCCTGGTCGAGGCGGCGGGTACGACCCTCCAAGGCGGACTGATCAAGAGGGCGGCGGATGCGACCGTTGACCCGGACACATCTAATGTGTACTTAGCGGAGTTGGCCGGCGTTGCGCCCGGTGACCGAATTCTCGATGCTGGCTGCGGAGTGGGAGGCCCCGCTGTGGCCATTGCCATGGCCCTTCCAGACGTCGTGATCG
This sequence comes from Actinomycetota bacterium, assembly GCA_046735135.1. GTDB lineage: Bacteria > Actinomycetota > Actinomycetes > Mycobacteriales > Mycobacteriaceae > Mycobacterium. The sequence continues at coordinate 6,032 of JBKPSU010000059.1, read as the reverse complement.
ACGGAGTGACCATTTCTGAAGTCCAGGTGGAAATGGCGAGGGAAATCATCGCAGCAGCGAACCTGGCCGAGCGAGTTCGAGTGCACCTGGGCGACTTTCACCGTCTACCGTTTCCCGACGAATCCTTCGACGCGGTGCTCTATTTCGAAGTGACCGGCTACTCGACTGACCGCATGGCGCTGTATCGAGAATCTGCACGTCTACTACGACCCGGCGGTACAGTCTACGTCAAAGACCTGTTCCGGCAAGAAGATCCCCTCACCGAGGAACAACGTCAATCGATGGCGGCCTTCGACCAGCTGTGGTCCTGTGCTCAAAGCCCCACACTGAGCGAAACAGGACGCTCGATGCGGGCAGCGGGACTAGTCGATGTCGAAACGAGGCAATACCCGTTCGTCGACATGGATCACTACTACGAGTCCATGGTTCGCCGCGACGAGGGCGGAATTCGTCTGAATGCCTTCGGTAAGGCCTTTTTCAGAATTGACTCGAACATCCCCGTTCTTTTTGGCGAGGCGAAAGCGCGCAAGTCTGAACTCGCTGCTGCACCGGCCGTCGCCTCTGAAGTCTGCGATCCATCGGAGGCGCCCTGACCCTCCGCTCGCGGAGGGGCTAAAGCCGCCCGACATAGCCGCGATATGCGTTATCGTCCCGGCGGGTTTCCTCCCCCATCTGAGTATCCCGCGCAACTCCCCCCGACACACGCGAGGGACTCAGCTGGCTGCGCTGGTGGTTCTCCGGATCGTTGTAAAGCCGCGTCACCCGAATGCACCAAAGGTGCCCGAGGCCGACGGGCCGTTGACGTGTCGCGGCAAAGTCGCCGGCTCACCAGAAAGTCGGTCGAGACTAGAGCGCGGAGGGGGAAGCTGCGATCTGCTTACGGGTGACCGCGAGACGCGCGGGGGAGCGGCCGACGTCATCTCGCTGACGGCGGTGCGTACAGGGTTGTTGGCGTGCACGCTCGGTCTGCAGCCGCTCCGCATTAAGGACTTGGCGCGTCGCGGTTTACAACCTCGCGATGGCACTCTCGAAAGAGCGCAACGTAGAAGGCTTCCTCATCGACCGGGGTCGAGTGCCGTTAACGCGGTTCGGATGTCAGCGGTGCCCTGTTGCGGTGTCGCCCGTTGCCGGGGACATCTCTGATCGTGACTTGGCCTTCTGTATGGAGGCAGGTTGCGACAAAACGTGCTGGCGGACACTGCAGCAGAAAGTCGAAACCAATGGACTCCGTTCGGCATTCGCCGTCGGCGGGGAGTAACGCGAGATGACTCCTTGTAGTCGCTGCGAAGTCTCCATCGCGTCCACAGCCTCAACCGCCGCCGCTGCCCGCTGTGTGGCCAGTGGTGCGCTGAAGAGATCATTCTCGTTTCTGCCTAGCAGGTCTATCACCGACGAGACGTCGAGCGGTTGCGCGTCGTGTTCACCGACACTTACCTGCACCAACCGCCTGTGGTGGAAACCGCGATCGGCATCCAGCTGGCTGCACTGCTGCGCCAATTCGACGCCGGGTGCGCGGCCGCCGACCAGCTGGCCGAGGCGGCGATCGCCCATTTTGAGCAACACCCGGACGCCGAGATCATCACCAGCTTCCCCGGCCTGGGAATGCTGGCCGGCGCCCGGGTGTTTGCCGAGATCGGCGATGACCGCACCCGCTTCGCTGACGCCCGCGGGTTGAAAGCCTTCGCTGGATCGGCTCCGATCACCCGTGCCAGTGGCAAGAAAACCATTGTGCTGCATTGCCATATCAAAAACCGGCGGTTGGCTGCCGTCGGCCCGATCTGGGCGCTGGGATCGCTGCGCACCTCGCCGGGCGCGCGCCGCCACTTCGATGCCCGCCGCGCCGCCGGAGACTGGAACCACCAAGCCCAACGACACCTGTTCAACAAATTCCTCGGCCAACTTCACCACTGCCTGCAAAACGGCCAGCTCTATGACGAACACCGGGCCTGTCCACCTCCTCTCACGCTCGCGGCTTGACTTTTAACTTCGTGAGATGTCTTTCAGGTGGGCTGCCCGGATCGGAGTTGCGTGAACAGCGGGGTGGAGCTGGCGGGTGAGAAACTCGACCTGGTCGCGTACCAGCGCTTCGAAGGGCTCGCCGAGGTAGAAGGCGAAATGGCCGGCGTCGTAGCGTTTGATTTCGCCCCGGGGTGCGGTACGCGCGTATCGCAGCGTTTGGGCCGGTGGCGTGACGCTGTCGGTGTCGCTGACGCAGAACAGGATTGGGAATTTGATCTTCTTCGCCACCCGCCCAGGTCGGTAGGTGGCGATGGTCGGAGCGACCCGCGCCGCTACCTCGTTCCGGAAGGTCGTTTCGGGCGGCAGCAGCGCCTCGTACCCGGGAAGGGCGTCAGGGGCGTTCATCAGGGCCAGCGAACCGGGCGGGCCGGCGAGCGGAATCATCGCGGGTGGCCTGCGAAAGACCATCGAGGCGACATCCCTTGCGACTGACGGCAACACTTTGAGGGATTCGGTTGGGCCCAAGGCGAGCGCGGAGGCCAGGCCGTCGGTGAACGGGCACTGGGCGACTGCTGCTTTCAGCTCCGGATGGCGTGAGGCGACGGTGATGGAGTGCCCGCCGCCGAAGGAGCTCCCCCAGACGGCAATCCGTGTGCCGTCGACGTCGCTACGATCATTCACCCAAGCGATGGCGGCATCCCAGTCGGCAAGCTGTCGCTTGATCGACAGCAGCTGACGAGGCTGGCCGCCGCTGTCACCGAAGTGGCGGTAGGTGAAGGCCAACGCGGCGATCCCGGCCTGCGCGAACCGCTCAGCGAAGGCGTCCAGTCGCATCTCACGTGTCGCGCCGAGACCGTGCCCGAGGATGACCACGGGCGGCGAGGTGACCCCGTCGGGCACGTAAAGCCATGCCGCGCAGGTGTCCTTGCCGGAGGCGAACGAGACGTCGTGGCGGGTGAAGGACCGAGCAGTACTCATGAGCGGCTCACCGCTCCATTGGCCGAGGCGACCGCCGGCACCCGGCCCGATTCGAGCGCCTGCGCGTACGTGTCCGCTCGGTAGAGGGGCAACTCGCCGGTGGAGTCGATGTCCGAGAGGTACTGGAGCATCAGTGCCTGTCCGACCTCGGACTGATCGGTCTGCAGGAACTCGGTGCGTTCGACGTGTAGGCCCTCCGACAGCGACATCGAGCCGCCGAAGTACACCGACCTCTTGATGGCTTCGACGGACCCTTTGGTCCGCTTGCCGAAGTAGTCGGCGAGTTCAACCGCCCTCGTCACGACCTCGTCTGCCGCGACGACGTCGTCGACGGCCCCATTGGCCAGCGCCTGTGCGGGCGTGAACGGCTTGCCCTCCAGAACCGCAAGCAGTGATTTGTGGGTGCCGATGAGCCGGGTCAGTCGCTGGCTGCCGCCACCGCCCGGCATGATCCCGAGGAGGACTTCCGGCTGGCCGATGAAGAACTCCCCATCGGCCATGACGCGCAGATCGCAGGCCCAGGCGAACTCCGCGCCCAGGCCGAGCGCCGAACCGTTTAGGGCGGCAACGAAAATCACGCCGCTGGCGTTCATGCGCAAGAACGTCGCGTGCAGGCGATCGAGCTGAGCGGCTCCCCGCAGCGGGGTTCTGCGCAGAACGGGTTCGGGGACGCCGGCGCGTTCCACGCCTCTGGCCAGACGCAAAACGGCAGACGCGCCGCGTCGGTTCAAGTCCGGGACCGCGGCACCCTCTGCCTGGAGCCACCGCACGTCAGCGTGGCTGACGAAACGGCCGGGCCTCGCGCCAGTGAAGACGACGGCGTGGACGTTGGGATCACGGTCGACGCGGCCCACCAACTCGTCGAGCTCGTTGGCGGTGTCGACGCCGAACAAGCTGTGCGGGCCGCCGTCGACCCGCACGATCAAGGTGGCCCCGCGGTCCTCGATCTCGAGGTGGCTGTCGTCTTTGTGTGTCATGTCTGTCCACTTCCAGTCACTACTGCGTTGGTCGAAGATTGTGAGGCCGAGTGGTTTTCGGGGCTCGGTACGAGCTGGTCATGCCTTCCCAACGCCGCGACCTCGCGTTCGAGCGCCGGTGTCACGTTGGCCGCGAACCGCCTCATCCAGGGCCACGCAGCCGGCGAATTCAGGGCGGCCTTGGCCCAATTGGCGACGACAACAGCGCGCGGAACGTAAACGCGACTTCGCCGGCGCACGAGCCCGCGGACGATCGCTGCGCCGGCTCGGTCAACACTGGTGGTGACATTGCCCGGATACGGCAGGCGCTCGCGCAACTCCTGAAATGAGGGCAGGTCAGCCTCGGCGCCTCGGACGAGGTCGGTGCCAATCCACGAGGGATGTACGAGGCCGACGGTGATACCGAGGTGCGCAACTTCCTGGCGGTAGGCCAAGGCGAGCATCTCAACTCCGGCCTTGCTTGCGGCGTAGGAGGCCAGCCCCGCAATCGGCGTGAAGGATATCGCCGACGCCACCACCATCGCGTGGCCTCGACTGCTCTCCAGGTGAGGTGTCGCGTACTTGAGCGTGCGGAAGACGCCGTTCAGGTTGATGTCCAGCACTCGTTCGAACGATGCTTCGTCGGCCTGCCGCACCGTCCCGTACGCGGCAACCCCGGCATTGGCGACGGTGATATCGATGCCGCCCATGGAGATTGCGCAGTCATCAATCGCCGACCGCAACGCGGCGCTGTCACGCACATCGGCCTCCCGCCAGGACGCCGTCGGACCCAGGTCGTCGGCCAGGCCACGTAACCGATCGGGCTCAAGTCCGATGAGGGCCACACGAGCACCTCGGGCGGCGGCCAGACGTGCCACCTTCTCTCCGATGCCGCGCGCGGCTCCGGTGATGACCAGCTTTTGACCCGACAAGTTGCGACGCATGAAATAACCTTCCGGTTTGGTATGGGCGTAATCAGGCGGTGCTGGTGACGGACGAACGGTGTCGCGGCGGGATGCGGTAGCCGCCGAGAACCTCGGTGAGAAGGGCGGCGAACTCCACAGTGGTGCGGTCTCCCCCTGGCGGCCCCATTGCCTGGATGCCGACGGGTAGGTCCGCCGCGGTGGTGGCGACGGGCATCGTCGTTGCCGGCGCACCGGCGATGTTGGCCAACGCGCTCCATTTGGTTTGGTCCCAGTAGGAGCGGGCGACACCGTCGACGTCGATGGTGCGGCCGAAGCGGTCATGGTCCTTGTTGTGATGACCGGGCGCGGGGGTGGGAGTTACCGGCAGCAACAGCACGTCGAACTCTTTGAAGAACCCGACCCAGCGCGCCGCGATCTCTCGACGAGCCGCGTCGCGGAACAACCATGCGCGGTGGCTTTGGATCGTTCCCCGCAGTGCAGCTCCGGCGTCGCCATGGGCATGCCTGAGCGAGCGCAATGCAAGCGCGCTGCCGGAGCGTGGGCTGATCGTGGAGCGGTCGACCGAGAAGGCGGCCATGACCAGGCTCAGGAAGAGTTCGTGTGACGTGGCGATATCTACCGGAATGCTGCTGGGATGCTCAACGACGCGTGCGCCGACGGAGCGCAACGCGGTGACCGTTTCGTCGATCGCCCGGCGGACATCTTTGTCGATGGGGCAGTCGGGGTCGTCTGCCCACACGGCGATTCGAAAGTCCTTGAGGGCTGTGGCCCGCGGCGGGGCGAGGGTATACGAGAACCCGCCGTCAGGATTCAGCGGGCCGACGGTGGCTTCCAACGCAGGAATGATGTCGCGGGCACCACGCACTTGCACCCCGGCACACGCCATATCGGCTTCGCCCCACCGTCCAGGGTTCCCCGGGCCGCCGGGGATGTGACCGGCCAGTGGAACAGACTGCCATGTCGACTTGTGTCCGTAGAGGCCACAGAAGTGAGCCGGAATTCGGGTGGAGCCACCGATTTCCGACCCATAGTCGAAGCTCGTCAGCCCCGCCGCGGTCGCGGCGGCGCCACCGCCGGCCGACCCCCCGGATGTTCGCGAACCATCCCAGGGGTTGTTGGTCCGGCCGAACACCGGATTGCTGGCCTGCACGTCGGCGTTGCCGGTCGGCATGTTCGTCTTGCCGACGATGATGGCTCCGGAGCGACGTAGTCG
>JBKPSU010000058.1:0-63218 GCA_046735135.1 Actinomycetota bacterium | reverse complement strand
GTCTGTCGATCTCGGTACCGTGTTGCTCGACGCCCACGAGATCGATGACGTGATGGGTACCAGCGGCTCTGAGGTGCTGGATGAGGGAAACGCACCCGACGACGCGACCGACGTGGACCCGCCAGAATGCCACGGGCTGGTCTACATCGCTGGCAAAATCGAATACGCGTCCACGAACTTCACCGCGATGCGTTGGCGGATCGTAGGGGCCAAGAATGAAGGCGGCGCCGACGTTGTGTATATGGTGGCGCAGCTCCCTTCGGTCGCGAAAGCGGATGAGTTCATCGACAAGCAAACCAAGGCGTGGGAAGGGTGTGCGGACGAAGTCATCACCACCAAAGACAAGGGGAGTACTTCGACAACGCAAGACCGCGTCACCGCGGTGAGGGCACGTCCTCACATCGTGATCGCATCAACAGATGCGCTGTCAAGCGAGATGCCTTGCCACCATGGTCAGCATGTCCTGCAGGCGGTGTCGAACTTCGTTCTCGACGTGAGCGTCTGCGGCAACAACGTGTCTGATCAAGCCGAAGTGATCGCGTCGAAGCTCGCGGACAGAGTCCAACACGGTTAGTCCCCATCGACCGGGCCACCGATCAATGATCGCGTCCGGTCGAGATCCCGCACCTGTGCAGGCCCTTCCAACGCTGTGCAGTGTGCTGCGAGCGGCGACCCGTACACGGTGCCGCTGCCCGGCGTAGTTCGGCGCAGTGGGGCTGGTCGGGTTCGGCATACCGATTTGTCATCGCCTCTATCTGGCGGGGCAATCCGGCGTAGCGTTCACAGCATCAGAGCAGGCTAGGGGGTGTGTTGTGACGATCATCCTGATGGGTGTTGTTGCCGTCGCGTTCATCGCGGGAATGATCTGGCTGGTGATGCGGATCTATCGGGCTTCAAATCAACGGATCGAACGTCGACGTGAAGCGTGGCGGGCCGGGGGGTGCGTCGGGCCGGAGCCGGGCAAAGTATCGGCCCCCCCGCGCGAAGACTGGGAAGGCGGGTGCGTCGGCGGCATCAGCGGCGGCGGCATCAGCGGCGGCGGCATCAGCGGCTGTGGCGGCGGCTGTGGTGGTGGCAATTAACGCACCGCAGGTCTGCCGCGCGGTGAGCGGCGCGGGCGCGCCGACCGGAGAACGGTCTTACACGAAATATGCAGGAGCGGTGACGTGAGGCGAGGCTGGTATGTGGCCGGGCCTGGGCTGCTGGCGTATTGGGACGGGTACGGGTGGAAGGGCGTTGGAGCGCGAATGCGCCGAGGCCCTTCCCGGCACTGCTGTCAGGAGGGCCTCGGCTGTGAGAGGACGGTGGTTTGTGTCAGCGGTCACCGAGCATGTTGCTTGGCGCGCTGTCCGATCCGTCATCGGGTTTGTCGAGGGGGCCGTCTTCGTCTGGGGCCACCGCCCGCGTCGGCCCGGCATCTCCGATCCCGACGTGCACGGCATCTGTTGGGTGATACCACTTGCCGTTGCCTGTTTGTTCCTTAACCGCCGCCGTGTAGGTGCTGTTGGGGGTGTGCGGACTTATGCTCACCGTGTTGGCATTAGCGACGGCCGCCAATCCTAAGGCACCGCCGATGATGCCAGCGGCGGCGACGGGGCCCGCTACGAGGCGGATGAGACCACGGGACATGGTTGTGTTCATTTGAGTTCTCCTTTGTGAGTGGGTGTTTGGTTTTGTCCGCATCTGGTGATGATGTCGAACAGTTGGGTGGCGTGAACTTGCCACCACCGAAAGCTAGGGGTGCGCTGTCGCCGTGGCGCGCTTGTGCGCACAACCCGCACAGTGCGCGATTTTCGGCTTTTGCGCATTGTGTACACCGAGCCAGGCACGAAACCGGCCGAGGACCCGATGGGCAACCAGGTGTGTGGACCGATTGCGACGGTTGCCGGTGTCCCAGTTGAGGCGGGGGTGCCTGATTGTGTCATGGCAACACGTCGATTGGCGGTAGGGGTTCGGCTTGCTGGCGGCGGTCTTCAATCCAACTGTTGAGACCCGCCCACGCTGCGATCAGCGTGTCATAGAACCCGGCTGAAACAAGCACCCAAGGCTGCCCGGTAGGTGTGTCGGTAACCACGAATGGTGTTCCGTAGCTGAGCAGTTCGTCCAGCCGGTCTGCCACCACCTCGACGTCGTAGCGGTCAAGGTAGGAGCGGATCTCAGGGTAGAGCGTCGTCACGACGATGAACCTCTACTCGCTTGTGGCCGCCACTCGGGCGGATACTCGTGGCGCGCGGGCAGCCCACTCATGGGGACGCCAAGCGCTGACCGCAGCGGCGGTGTGTAGTCGCGACGCAGGGGTGGCTGGACACCAGGCGGTGCCCATGAGAGTGGGTACTCGAACGTGTCGGCGTCGTCGCTGGTCATCGCGGCCTCGGCGCGGTCGACGGTTCCGGCTTGCCCGCGCCCTCGGTGGGCGTCGCCGGTGGTCTAGTCGTTGGGCGCTGTGGGGGCCCGGTCGGCGGGCGCTGCGGTGTTCTCATCGAGAAACCCCTCGTTCTCAGCACACTGTGCGACAGCGCGCGCTCAAGCATCGGCTGTCTGCTTGCTCGCGTAAGGATTCTTTATCGGCGTCGCCACGAACTGGCCGCTCTCGTCGAATGTTCCACGGCCTTGGTTCAAACCTAAAGATTCCCAGACCTTTTCACTCCACGCCCGGACCCGCTCAGCCGCGTCGTCCACGCTGCACAGTTTCAGCACCGGCGCGAGCCGGAACCACGGACTGTTGCGGTGCGTGCCGTGAACGCGTCGGAAAGCCGCGCACGCCTGTTCAAGGTCGTACTCGGGCTTGGTGCAGAGCAGTCCGTTGTTGTCGAGGAACCCCGAGCCGGGCAGGTTTACCGGCTGGTCGATCAGTTTCCATGTCGTTGACATCGGCCCGAATTGGCCGACCACAGCACTGATTTTGGTGCAGACGGCGACGTATTGGTCGATGTCGCGCCACGCGCTGATCTGGGCTGGGGTGGCCGATGCGAGGAATGTCTCTGGGTTCCGTGCAGCGCGCCGCAGTCGGCTTTCTTAACACCCTCGGCGATGAACAACGGCACCGCCGGATCGCCGAGCCGATCTCCGACGCCGGGCGGTATGTCGAGGCCGTTGCGCTGCTGCCACGGCGTCTCGTATTTGATCGGCTTGCCGTTCCGCAGCCGCGGGTTATCGGGCCGGTACTGATGCCCCCACGTCGAACCGTCGACGCGCAGCATCGGCACCAGCAGCCCGGGGACGTTGCGCCCGTCCTCGGCGACGCCGTGTCCGTTGCCGTCCAGGTTGGCCAGCCGACCACGGTCGGTGACGGTTTCGTAGCCGCGCAGCGCGGCGTGCTCGGGGGTGATACCGGACGCGGCGAGCATCTTGAGATGGTCGTCGGAGATCACTTGGGGGCCGCCTTAAATCGGCGGTACTCGTCCAGGTCGACAACATCGCCGCCGCCGGGATGACCGAACCAGTAGCGACATTCCTCGGCGGTCCACTGCGGCGGCGGTGGCGCGTGCTTCCCGCTGGCTACCACAGCCTTCCCGCGCTCGAGCAGCACCGTGTTGTCGCCGTCTTGTCCGGCAGCACCGCTAGAATCGACGAGACGGCTGTCGGTTCTGGTGAGGGCCGATGTTGTTGTTGTGGTGACGGGTGGCGGGTCCTGGTGGTGCGGGACCCGCCTTTCCCTTTTAGGCGGCCCCGCGCTGTTGCCGGGCATCATGCACCGGCCTTCAAAAGGGCGACGATCCGCGCAAGCTGCTCGTCGGTGGGCCTATGTGCCGTTGCGAGGGATTTCTTCACTGCCGCTTCAAGGTTCGCGGCGTTCAGGTCGCGGTACGCGGCTTCAAGTTCGGGGTCGTCAGGTTGCCGCTTACCTGTCTTTACGCCGATAGTAAGCCCGGCGACGCGGGCCTTATGGTGAGCGACGGTGCCGGTGGCCGATATGGCCATTGGAATCCTCCCAGCGTGGGAACAACATCCCCGCTGAGGGCTGATTAATGCATCGACGCACTAAGGCGTCGCGCTACCAGACACTTTAGCCTCTAGATCCGCCAGGCGGATCTCGGACACGCCGTCATCCAGAATCGAATCTAGGTTCAAGCCCCACACCGAAACTGTTGTCCTGCATTTCTTGCACCACAGTTTGTACCGGAAGATGTAGGTCGCTGCGAACCTGGCTGATTGGCTGCTTACCAGTTCCCCCACGGCTGCATAGTCGGATTCCTTTGATGCCAAGCGGCGGCCGGTGGCGCGCTCAAACGCTACCCGCGTGTCGGGATGCTGCCGTCTGCCTCGCGCGGCAGGCATAACCCACCGGCCCGACGTGGCCTTGAAAAATTCGTAACGTCTACCGCCGGGACAGCAATACACGGTCCTGCTCGCCGACTCGCTCACGGCTTGTCCTTCCAGTCGATGTCGATGAGGTCGTAATCGAAAGGCTGAGGTCCGCGCCGCGATGACGGCCGCACCGTGACGGTCATGATTTCGGAAACCACCTTGCCGCGCATGTCAGCAGACAGTGCAGCCCAACGCTTCTCGACAGCCTTACCCGCCGTCAGTAGATCGGTGACGGGATTGCGCCGCGCGAGGTCGGCGAGTTGGCCGTCCACGTCAGCCAACCTCTGCCGGGTGCGCCGCGTGAGGCGCTGAAACTGTTCGATGTCGATGTCGTCGCTGTCGAGCATGTCCGCCAACTGGTTCAGCCGTGCGCGCAGAGCTTCACGTTTGGCGTGTAGATCGCCTACGTCGACCTTGCTGCCGTCGTCGTGTAGACGCTTGTGGATGTCGGTGCTGCGCAACCAGTCGATCACCAGCTTCTCGACGTAGTCGTCAAGCGGAGCACCCAACCGCCCCAAGTGGTTACGGCCGTCGCGGCACGTGTAGAAAAGGCGGCCGGGTCCGTGCGGAAACGTCGCGTACAGCTTCCCGCCGCACCGCCCGCACAGGTAGACACCTGACCCCATGTACTTCGTTTCAAAGGTTGTGCTGCCGCGATTGCGTTCGCGGTCGGACAGCAGCGCGACGAGGCCGTGGTGCGTGTCCTCGTCGAGCAGCGGCTTCCACTGGCCGCGCCCGACGACGCGGCCAGCGTGTTCGACCAACCCGGCGTAAACCGGACGTTTGAGAGTGCGCCGCAACTGCAAGTTCGTCCACGGCTTACCGCCGGTCGTCAGCAGATTGCGCGCATTCCAGGCGTTCGCGATGGACCGCAGCGAGTGCCCGCAGAGCACAGCGTCCGCGGCCTCACGTAGCGCGTCGGCCTCGCGGTCGAGCGGATCACCGGTTTGCGTGTAGCCGAACTTCCGCGTCCCAGTGGCCCGCCACGCGCCAGCCTCCCGCTTCTGCTGATTAGCACGGCGATGCCGCTCCCCTTTGTGCTCGGATTCCTGCCGGGCCACCGAGCCCAGAATCCGGGCCATCATGCGGCCGGAGCTGTTGGACAGGTCCAAGTCTCCGCCGTTGACTGTGCGGATCTGCACCCGTCGTTCGTCGGCAATGTCGATCAGGCGTTCCAGGTCCTTCATCGACCGGTACAGCCGATCGGGGTGCCAACAGATCAACGCCCCGAACTCGCCGTTACTCATCGCGGTCAGCATGGCCTCAAAACCGGGCCTGCGCTTACCTGAGTAGGCGGATATGTCGTTGTCGTCGTAGTGCTTGACAACTTCCCAGCCGAGCCCGTCGGCCAACTGCTGGCAGTCATCGAGTTGGCGGCTCACGCCAAGCTGCTTGCCCGGTCGCGTCCTGGCTGATCCTCGTGTAGATCGCTGTGGTCGGCATGCGTCCCGCATAGTGGTGTCAACTCGACAAACCCAAGAGTCGGAGTCCACATCACCGCCGATTATCGCGGCTCGCCGAGTACGGCGCTGCCGCGGGTGCGATAGCACAGCACCGCAACGGCGATGAGCACCTCGACCATCGAAAGTGCCGTCGCCAGAGTCATGATCGTCGGTTGCGGCACACCGGCTTCCGCCACCGCGTGCGTGACGTGATGGCTCCGGGACAGCGGGAGATGCACGGCGACCATCGCGAGGTTCATCACCGCGACCAGACACCACGCCCGCGTCGTGCCGGACAGCCAGAGTTCCCGCGCGCAGTACAGGCACGCGCCGACCATGCCCGCGATCAGCACCGCCAACGCGACGCTGCCCGCGTGGCCGAGCATGACCGCATGCAGCACCGCGGAACTCGCGGCGAGAACCGCAGCAGTGCGGCGCGCGACAAGAGCGGCGGACACCTAGCTCATTCTTCCAAATACCGCTGAATCGTTGGGCCCAGCCAGGACACCACCTCGTCGCGCGACATGGCGACAACGGGCGGCAGCTTCAGCACGTAGCGGCACAGCGCGAGCCCCAGCATCTGCGTGGCGATCAAGCCTGCGCTTCGCCCTGGCTCGGCGGCGTTCACCTTCGCGACCTCGGGCAGCAACTGCGCCGCAAAGATCTGCTGCATCCGTTGCGCCGCCTCCGCGTTGGTGGTGCTCGACCGCAGCAATACGATCAAGGCCTCGTCGCGTTCCCACCGATTCATGAAATGCGCGACCAGCGACGGGCCGAACTGTCCGGGCTCGGAGTCGGAGAGATCCGGGAAATCGAGGTCGAAGTCGGCCGCCGCGGCGAAGAGCTGATCTTTGTTGCCGAAGTACCGCATCACCATCGACGGGTCGATGTTGGCATCCGCGGCGATCGCCCGGATGGTGGCCCGTTCGAAGCCCGATTCGGCGAACCGCTCCTTGGCCGCAGCCAGGATCAACGCCTTCGTTTCAGCAGACGACCTACGCATGCCAACAAGTGTAGGCCAACAAGTGTTGACATAGCGCTTTTCGAGGCGCATAGTTATGCCAACAAGCGTTGGCATAGAGGCACTGGAGAAAGGCAAAGGATCATGAACAGCAGCTATGACACAGATGTCCTCGTCGTCGGAGCGGGCCCGACCGGGCTGACCCTGGCCGCGTCGCTCATCGAGCGGGGCATCGCAACGACCGTCGTCGATCGTCAGTCGGCGGGCGCCAACACGTCGCGCGCGGCCGTGGTCAACGCCCGCAGCCTCGAGGTGCTCGCGGGCCTCGACGTGGCCCGCAGACTGGTGAAGGAAGGCGTTCAGGCGCCCCTCTTCAGCATCCGCGACCGCCGGCGCACACTCATCCCGATCGACTTCAGTGCGCTACCGACCGACTACCCGTACTCGCTGATGGTCCCCCAGTCGACGACCGAACGGCTGCTGCTGGACCGGCTGATCGAACTCGGCGGCTCCGTGCTGCGGCCGAAGACGCTGACCGCGATCGAGCAGGACGCCGACGGCGTCACCGCGACCTTCGACGACGGCGACGTCATCCGGGCCCGGTATGCCGTAGGCGCCGACGGCATGCACAGCGTCGTGCGCGAGCAGGCGGGCATCGGCTTCCACGGCGGCGCGTACGGCGAATCGTTCGTTCTCGCCGACGTCCGGCTGACCGGTGAAGTACCCGCCGAGGAGGTCATCCTGTACTGGGCGACCGCAGGCATGACCGTCGTCGCGCCGCTGCCCGGCGATATCTACCGCATCGTCGCTCCGGTTCCGGATGCACCCGAAAACCCTTCTGCGGCTTACGCTCAGCAGATTCTGGACACCCGCGGGCCAGGTAAGGGCCGGACGGTGGTCACCGGTGTCATCTGGGGATCGCGCTTCCGCATCCACCATCGGGTCGCCGACACGTACCGCTGCGGCCGGCTCCTTCTCGCCGGCGACGCGGCGCACGTGCACAGTCCGGCGGGCGGCCAGGGCATGAACCTCGGCATCCAGGACGCCGTCGCGCTCAGTGAGACGCTGGCGGGCGTGCTCGGGGGTAAGCCCGACTCGTTGCTCGACGAGTACAGCGCGACGCGGCGCCCGATGGCACGGGACGTGGTGACCATGACGGACCGGCTGACGCGCCTTGCGACGCTGCCTTGGGCGCTGCGGCCGCTGCGCAATGCCGTGTTCAGCGTCGTCGGGCGAGTTCCGGCGGTGAACCGGGCGCTGGCCTGGCGGCTCAGCGGCCTCGTCTACCGCTGAGCCGTCGAGGCCGAGGCGTCGAGATTGCAACCACGCAGAGAATGTGCGAGAGGCGCCCTGCGTGGTTTCAATCTCGAGTCGCGCCACGCCGCCGGAATGCCGCTTCGATGCGGGCGACGACGTCTCGCACATTGTCTTCGGCAATTACGCGAATCACGATCCAGCCCATTGCTTCGAGCGAGCGGATCCGTCGTTGATCCCTGACGTATTGACGCCGATTGCTGCGGTGGTGGTCGCCGTCGTACTCGAGGGCGATTTTCAGATCCTCCCAACCCATATCGATGTACGCGATCACGTCACCGCGGTCGCCGACGACGGTTATCTGCGTCGTCGGGGACGGAAACCCGGCGTCGACAACAAGCAGTCGCAACCAGGTCTCCATCGGCGAGTCAGAGCCACCGTCAACGAGCGATAACGCTCCTCTCAACGCCGTTAACCCGCGGGCTTTCGGGTATCGCTTGGCGAGCAGCACGACGTCTTCGACTGCGAACCGCGTTGACCACATCAGCGCATCGAGCCGGGCGACCGCTTCGTCTCTCGGCAGGTGCCGCCCCAGGTCGAACGCAGTACGTACCGGCGTGGTGACCGGCAATCGCGCAATTGACTTCACCTCGTCATCGGCCAATGTTTCGTTGCGGACCACAAGCCCAGCCGGCGGACGCCCGTTGCAATAAATCAGTTCGATCGGCACGTCGGCGTCCACCCACGGCGCACCGTTGAGAGCCGAGGCCGCTGCACCGGCGATCACGGCACGGCGACGCGACCACAGCCACGCACCATAGGCGCGATCCGGCAGTGACGGCGTGCAGTCTCGGCCGACATAGACGTCCGGATAGATGCGCCGATACCAGCGCTGCAACTCATGACGGGTGACGGCGCCGTTCGCCAACGCCTCGCTGCCGAGAAAAACCTTCCCCACGCCGGGAGCATCGCAGCGGCTACTGACGAGGCAGGCGCCACTGCGATGGCGTTCGTCGACACGTTGGTCGGTGAGACCACCGACAGCGTGGTCATCGTGGACCGCAACCACGCACCGGGCGGCCCGACAAGCTGCTGCGCTGACTACGACAGCAGGTCCTCGTATCGGTATTCGGTCGGGATCGGCGTGCCGTCGGCGTTGGCGGCATCCTCTCTGCGGCGTAGGTCGACGCGGCGGATCTTGCCCGAGATCGTCTTGGGCAGCTCGTGAAACTCGACGCGACGCACCCTGAGATAGGGCGGCAAGTGATCACGCGCGTATTCCATGATCTGCCTTGCGGTTTCGGCGTTCGGTTGCCATCCGTCGGCAATCGCCACGTATGCCTTCGGCACCGCCAGCCGGGTGTCGTCGGGTTGGGGAACCACGGCCGCTTCGACGACGGCGGGGTGCTCGATGAGCACGCTTTCGAGCTCGAACGGCGACACCTTGTAGTCCGACGATTTGAAGACGTCGTCGGTGCGGCCGACATACGTGATGTAACCGTCCGCGTCACGGCTCGCCACGTCACCGGTGTGGTAGTAGCCGCCCGACATCACCGCTTCGTTGCGGCGCGCATCGCCGAGGTAGCCGGTCATCAGGTTGACCGGACCGCGGCTGAGGTCCAGACAGATCTCACCCTCGTCGGAGGGTTCACCTGTCAGCGGGTCGACGAGCACGACAGGTACGCCGGGCATGGGCCGCCCCATCGAACCCGGCTTCACGGGCTGACCCGGCGTGTTGCCGACTTGAAGGGTGGTCTCGGTCTGCCCGAAGCCGTCCCGGATGGTCAGCCCCCATGCGCGTTCGACCCGTGCGATGACGTCGGGGTTGAGCGGTTCACCCGCGCCGAGGGCCTCCCGCAGGCCGTCGGGCTTGGCACCCAGGTCGGACTGAATCAGCATGCGCCACACCGTTGGTGGGGCGCAGAATGTGTTGACGCCCGCCCTGCGGATCTGGTCGAGCAGCGCCGTCGCGTCGAACCGGCTGTAGTTGTAGACGAAGATCGTCGCTTCGGCGATCCACGGCGCGAAGAAACAACTCCACGCGTGCTTGGCCCAGCCCGGCGAGCTGATCGCCAGATGCACATCCCCTGGCCGCACGCCGACCCACGCCATCGTCGACATGTGTCCCACCGGGTAGCTCACCTGTGAGTGCTCCACCAGCTTCGGCTTGCTCGTCGTGCCGGAGGTGAAGTAGATGAGCATCGAATCGGCGATGTCGGTGCACGCACTGAACGGGCGTGCGTCCGCCACCTGGTAGGCGTCGGCGTAGGGGCGCCACCCGTCGACTGGATCGCCGACGGCGATGCGCGTGTAGTCGCCGGCGACGCCGTCGAACTTGGCGGTGTCGGCGGCGTTCGCTATCACGAATCGCGCGCCGCCGCGTTCGATGCGGTCGGCGAGATCGGTGGGACCGAGTGCACCCGTCGTCGGCATGATGATGGCGCCCAGCTTCGCAACGGCGAGCATCGACTCCCACAACTCGACCTGGTTGCCGAGCATCAGGATCACCCGGTCGCCCTTACCGACGCCCTGCTGTGCCAGCCACGCGGCGACGCGGTCGGACCGCTCGGCCATCTGCGCGAACGTCACCTGCTGCTCGTCGCCGTCCTCCTCGACGATCCACAAGGCGATGCGATCGTTGTCCCGCGCGATGACGTCGAACCAGTCGGTGGCCCAGTTGAACGTGCCGGTCAGCCGGGGCCATTCGAAGGTGTCGACCGCCCGCTGATAGTCACCGATCAGCCCGACGAGTTGGTCGCGTGCGCCGCGATACTTCTCGGTGTTCGTCGCCATAGAAGACAGGATCGACGGGGCAGCCGGTGTTTCGCAGGAGAATCCCAGGGACGACGTCAGGCCAGCGAGTCGATCCACGCCTGATGCAGGGCGGCGTAGCGGCCGTCGCTGCGATGGATCAGTTCGTCGGGCGGCCCGTCCTCGACGATGCGCCCGCCTTCGAGCACAAGCACGCGGTCGGCGACCTCGACGGTCGACAGCCGGTGCGCGATGACCAGCGCCGTGCGATCGGCCAGCACCGTCTCCAGCGCCCGCTGCACCATCCGCTCGCTCGGGATGTCCAGAGACGACGTCGCCTCGTCGAGGATCAAGACCGCCGGATCGGCGAGGAACGCCCGCGCGAAGGCCACGAGTTGGCGTTGGCCCGCCGACAGCCGGCCGCCGCGCTTTGCGACGTCGGTGTCGTACCCCTCGGGCAGCGCGTCGATGAACCGGTCCGCGCCGACCGCGGCCGCGGCCGCGCGCACCTCGGCGTCGCCGGCCTCGGGGCGGCCGAACCTGATGTTGTCGGCGACGGTGCCATCGAACATGAAGTTCTCCTGCGTGACCATCACGACGTGCCGACGCAGCTCACTCTGTGACAGGTCGCGAAGGTCGACACCGTCGAGCGTCACCGCACCGGACGTCGGATCGTAAAACCGCGCAATGAGTTTGGCAATGGTGGTCTTGCCCGCGCCCGTCGTCCCGACGAGCGCGACGGTCTGCCCGGCAGCCACCGTCAGGTTGAGGTCCGGCAGCACCGGCCGGTCCGGCACGTACGAGAAGTGGACATCGTGGAACGCCACGTCGCCGCGCACCGACGTCAGCTTCACCGGATTCGCCGGATCCTTGATGCCCGGTCGTTTGGCGAGCACACCCGCCAGCTTCTCCAGCGCCGACGTCGCGGACTGGAATGTGTTGAAGAACTGCGAGATCTCCTGCATCGGCTCGAAGAACATCCGCAGGTAAAGCAGGAACGCGGCAAGCGTGCCGATCGTCATCTGTCCGTGCAACACCCGGTAACCGCCGTAGAGCAGCACCACGCCGGTGGTGAGGTTGCCGACGAGTTTCACGCCCGGCATGAAGACGGCGAGCAGCTTCATCGTCTTCTCGTTGATGTCGCGGTAGCGGTCCGTGAGGCCCTCGAAGATCTCCTGGTTGCGGGGCTCGCGGCGGTAGGCCTGCACGGCCTTGATGCCCGTCATCGTCTCGACGAACTGCACGATGACCAGCGCGGCGCTCTCGCGGACCTCGCGGTATGTCTTCGCGGACTCGCTGCTGAACCACCACACCAGACCCACCAGGATCGGAAATGCAGCCAGACACATCAGGCCGAGCCGAACGTCCAGTGCGACAAGCAGAACGGCGGTGCCGACAAGTGTGAGCACCGCAGTGATCAGGCTGTCGAACCCGGTCTCGAGCATCTCCTCGATCGCGTCGACGTCGTTGGTGGACCGGCTGACCACGCGGCCCGACGTGTAGCGCTCGTGGAACGCGACGTCGAGCCGCTGGAAGTGGCGGAACACCCGCCGACGTATTTCCAGCAGCACCTTCTGGCCGATGCGGCCCGAGCGGTGCAGGAAGAACATCCTGCTGATGGCCTGAACCAGGACGACGAAACACAGCACGCCCACGACCACCAACAGGATGTGCGCCGAACCGCCGTCGAGGATCGGTGGGATGCCGTGGTCGATACCGCGCTGCACGAGGATCGGAACCGACAGGCGCGCGGCGTTTTCCACCACGACGACGATCGCAAGGAACGCGACCGCCCACCGGTACGGCCTCAGCAATGAGACGAGCAGCGCGCGGGCTTCACGCCTGCGCGACAGCGACTCGTCGATCGGCAGGTCGTCGCCCTGTTCGTCGAAGCGGCCGCGCCAGTTCTCCGTCGGGCGCTGACCGGGCTCCTCCGGAACTTCGACGGACGTGGTGTCGGTGGCGGTCATCGGCCCTCGGCCTCCGTCGTCACGAACCGGCGACCGTCTCTGTCGTACGGGACACGCGACCTGTTGAGCGCGTCCTGCTCCTCGCGGTCCTGCAGCAGACGGTTTCGGTCTTCGTCCTCCTGCCACGTGCAGCTGCGCTCGGCGTCGTCGCACTCGTCGTCGGCGGCCAACAGGTAGCGGTACTGCGGCACGGTGGCCAGCAGCTGGGCGTGCGTGCCGACGTGGGTGATGGAGCCGTCTTCGAGCAGCGCGACCCTGTCGGCAAGCAGCACGGTCGACGCCCGGTGTGCGACGACGATGCCGGTGACCGAGTGAAGGACCCGGCGCAGCGCTTCTTCGACGACGGCTTCGGTGTGCACGTCGAGCGCCGACAGCGTGTCGTCGAGCACCAGTATCTTCGGCGCCGAGAGGATCGCCCTTGACAGTGAAAGTCGTTGCCGCTGACCGCCGGACAGGCTCATGCCCTGCTCGCCGATGCGGGTGTCGAGGCCGAACGGCAGGTCGTAGACGAACTGTGCGGCGGCGACGTCGATGGCCTGCGCCAGCTCGTCGTCGGTCGCGTGCGGCCTGCCCAGCCGCAGGTTCTCGGCCACCGACATCGAGAACAGCGTCGGGTCCTCGAACGCGGTGGCCACCGTCTGCCGCAGCGCCGAAAGCGACAGGTCCCGAATGTCCTCGCCGTCGATGCGGATCGCGCCCTCGGTGACGTCATACAGCCGCGACAACAGGGCGGCCAGCACCGACTTACCCGAACCGGTCGAGCCCACGAGCGCGACCGTTTCACCGGGTTCGACCACCAGGTCGACGTGGCGCAGCGCCCAGTCGCCGTCGCGCGCGTCGGGGAAGCGGAAGCCGACATCGTCGAGCTCGAGTCGGCCGCCGCGCGGGGTGTCATCCGACGGGCCGTCGGCAATATCCCTTGGCGCATCGAAGATCTCGGCGATCCGGTTCGCGGCGGTGAAGGACTCCTGCATCATCGACAGCAGAAAGCCCAGCGACGCGATCGGCCAGACCAGCGACAGCATCATCGTGATGAACGCGACGAGCGTGCCCATCGTGACGTAGCCGTGGCCCGCTGCGTAGGCGCCCAGACCCAGCACGATGATCAGCGTCAGGTTCGGGATCACCTCGAGCAGCGTCCAGAACTTCGCCGACACGGACACCCGCCGCACCTGGGTGTCGTAGAGATCGGTGAGCTGCCTGTCGAACCGGTCGTACGCGTAGCGCTCACGGCCGAACGACTTGATCACGCGCACGCCGAGCGCGGACTCCTCGACGTGCGTTGCGACATGGCCCGACTGGTCCTGCGCCAGCCGCGACAGCCGGGTGTACTCCCGCTGGAAATGCAGCACCGTGAGGGTGACGGGCGCGATCGACAGCACGACGACCACGCCCAGCGGCCAGTACATCGCGAGGAGGATGGCGGTGACCACGACGATCTGCAGCGTGTTGAGCAGAAGAAAGACCATGCCGAAGGACATGAACCGGCGGATCGAGCTCAGATCGTTCATGATCCGGGACAGCAACTGTCCTGACTGCCAGCGGCCATGGAACGACATCGGCAGGATCTGCAGGCGCGCGTAGAGATCCTTGCGGATGTCCGCCTCGACGCCCATGGTGGCGCGCGCGATCAGCCACCGCCGCAGAAACCACAGCACGGCCTCGGAGACGCCGATGGCCATCGCCGCAAGGCCGAGCACCCAGACCCCGCGCTGGTCCTGGTGGCGCACCGGCCCGTCGATGACGGCCTTGGTCATCAGCGGGATCGACACGGTGGCCGCGAGGCTGACGACGGCGACGGTGAGCATGGCGATCCAGCGCACCCGGTACGGAAAGATGTACGGCAGCAGCCGCCACAGATCCGAGCCGGTGCGACGCCGGGCCGGGGGTGGCGCTATCGCGGGCGCCGGGCGCAGCTCATCCACATTCGGTTCAGTCAAAGTAATTCCAATTATCCGCTGTGCGGCAAATCATTAACGGCCGCTTCAACCCTCTCACGCCGCTACGACATTCTCGGCTTCTGTTTGGCTGCCGAACTGGGTCTCGTAGAGCTCGGTGTAGCGCCCGCCGCGGGCGAGCAGCTGCTTGTGGGTGCCGCGTTCGACGATGCGGCCGTCCTCGACGACGAGGATCGCGTCGGCCGCCCGAACAGTGGACAGGCGGTGGGCGATGACGATCGACGTGCGACCGGCCAGCGCCTCGGCCAGCGCCTGCTGCACCGCGGCCTCCGACGCCGAGTCCAGCGACGCGGTGGCCTCGTCGAGCACCACCACCCTGGAGCGGCCGAGCAACAGGCGCGCGATCGTCAGCCGCTGGCGCTGCCCGCCCGACAGCCGGTAGCCACGCTCGCCGACCACGGTGTCGAGGCCGTCGGGCATGTCGGCGACGACATCGGCCAGCCGCGCGCGCTCCAGCGCTTGCCACAGCTCGTCGTCGGTGGCGTCCGGGGCGGCCAGGCGCAGGTTCGACCCGATCGACTCGTGGAACAGATGCCCGTCCTGGGTGACCATGCCGACGGTTTCCTTCAGCGACGCGAACGTGAGGTCAGCCACGTCGGCGCCGTTGAGCCGCACGGCTCCGGTGTCGACGTCGTAGAGCCGGGCGATCAACGATGCGATCGTGGACTTACCCGCGCCGGACGACCCGACCAGCGCGACCATCTCACCGGGCCGCGCACTGAACGAAATACCGTGCAGCACTTCGTCTCCCCCGCGGTCGTCCAACACGGCGACTTCCTCGAGCGAGGCCAGCGACACCTTGTCCGCCGACGGGTAGGAGAACCGTACATCGTCGAATTCGATCGACACCGGCCCGTCGGGCAGCGTCCGCGCGTCGGGCTTCTCCTGGATCAGTGGCTCGAGGTCGATCACCTCGAAGACGCGCTCGAAGCTGACGAGTGCGCTGGCGATTTCGACGTGCGCGTTGGCCAGCGCGGTCAGCGGCGAATACAGCCGGGTCAGCAGCAGCGCGAGGGCCACGATCGAGCCAGTCTGCAGGTGACCGCCGATCGCCAGGATGCCGCCGAGCCCGTACACCAGCGCCAGCGCGAGCGCCGACATCAGGGTGAGCGAGTTCATGAAGACCGACTGCAGCATCGCGGTCCGCACGCCGATGTCGCGGACGCGCCCCGCGCGGATTTCGAACTCGCGCGACTCGGTGGCGGGGCTGCCGAACAGCTTCACCAGCGTCGCGCCAGGGGCCGAAAAGCGTTCGGTCATCTGCGTGTTCATCGTCGCGTTGTGGATGGCGGCCTCGCGCGACAGCCGTGCCATGGTGCGCCCGATCCAGCGGGCGGGCAACAAGAACAGCGGCATCAGCACAAGCGACAGCAGCGTCACCTGCCACGAGATCCGCAGCATCACGACGAGGGTCAGTGTCAGCGTGACGATGTTGGTGATGACACCGGAGAACGTGTCGGAGAACGCGCGCTGTGCGCCCATCACGTCGTTACCGAGCCTGCTGACCAGGGCGCCGGTCCGGGTACGGGTGAAGAACGCGACGGGCATCCGCTGCACGTGATCGAAGACGGCGGTGCGCAGGTCGAGGATCAAGCCTTCGCCGATCGTCGACGACAGCCACCGCGTCACCAGCGATACTCCCGCCTCGGCGACGGCGACAGCCGCGATCACCACGGCCAGCATCACGACGACGCCGACGGCGCCCTTGCCGATCTCGTCGACCACCCTTCCCGCCAGCAGCGGGGTAGCCAGCCCAAGCAGGGCGCTGACCACGCTGATCGCCACGAAGACGGCCAGCCTGCGGTGGTGCCGTGCGGAGAACCGCCAGATGCGACCGAGCAGCCTGCGGTCAGCCAGCGACCGCAGATCACCACCCTTCGCGTGCGTCTGCCGGTACAACGACTGCCGGGCTACCGTTTCAAAGCTCATGAATTCACCGTAAAACCTCAACAATGGATGAGGTCAACGACTTCCCGAGGTGTCGCGGTGTCAAACCTTGTTGGTGAGTCGGGCCAGGTCAGCCTCGATCGCCTCGACGCGGGCTGGATCGAGCCCCCACGGCTCGTCCACACCGACGCGCGTGTCGAGATCCCAGAGCACGCACTGCTCGTCGGGCATCGCGACCATCGACCACGCGATCACCGTCCGGCGAAGTTGCTCGTGCATCGGATCGACGGCCGCGGGCACGCCTTCGGGAGCGCCGCCGTCGGGATGATGATGCAAGAATCTGCCGTAGGCCCTTTCACAGAACGCCGAATACCTTGCGGTGCACAGGATCAGCCCGTGCCACGCTTCGTCCACCGCGTGCGACGGCATGCCGATCACCTGCTTGTCGCAAAGTGCGGCCGCACAGCAGCGCAGCCACTGCCGCAAACCCGTTTCGACGAGCTCGCGCGGCTGCCACGGGCAGGTCTTGAACACAGCAGGCGGCAGATCGAGGGCCGCGACCACGGCATTCGACCGATCGATTGAATTCATGCTGCGATGACGTATGCGAACACTCTATGTCGGCGCGGCAAACCGTCCTAGCAATTGATCATGGACACCGTGGTCGTAGAGCGGGTGCATGATTTCGCGGACGCTAGCACCGGAGAAATGGCGTCGCTTTGCTAACAGATGCAGTTCAGATGGCCGTGATACATCGGTAATGCGACCGCAGCGAAGGTGATAGCACCGGCGCTCCCCGCGCCTATCCCCTCCGCGGTCTTCGATCAGGCAAGATGGCGGGCATGGACAGTGCTGCTGTTTCACCCAGGGTGCTCGTTGTCGACGACGACGACGACGTGCTCGCATCCCTGGAGCGCGGCCTGCGGCTTTCCGGATTCGACGTGTCGACGGCCAAGGACGGCGCGGAGGCGCTGCGAAGCGCGACCGAAACCCGGCCCGACGCGATCGTGCTGGACATCAACATGCCGGTGCTCGACGGGGTCAGCGTGGTCACGGCGCTGCGCGCGATGGACAACGACGTGCCGGTCTGCGTGCTGTCGGCCCGCAGCTCGGTCGACGACCGAGTCGCCGGTTTGGAGGCAGGCGCCGACGACTATCTGGTCAAGCCATTCGTGCTGGCCGAGCTGGTTGCCCGGGTAAAGGCGCTGCTGCGCCGCAGGGGCGCGACCGCGACCTTCTCATCGGAGACCATCTCGGTCGGCCCGCTCGAGGTCGACATCCCCGGCAGGCGCGCCCGCGTCAACGGCGTCGACGTCGACCTGACCAAGCGTGAGTTCGATCTGCTTGCCGTGCTGGCCGAGCACAAGACCGCCGTGTTGTCGCGGGCCCAGCTGCTCGAGCTGGTCTGGGGCTACGACTTCGCCGCCGACACCAACGTCGTCGATGTCTTCATCGGCTACCTGCGCCGCAAGCTGGAGGCCGGTGGCGCGCCCCGACTGCTGCACACCGTGCGTGGCGTCGGGTTTGTTCTGCGCACTCAGTGATGAACCTTCTCACCCGGATCGTCCGCCGGACGCCATCGCTACGCACCCGCGTGGCGCTCACCAGTGCCATCGCCGCGGCAATCGTGGTCGGCATCGTCGGCGCCGTGGTGTGGATCGGCATCACCGGCGACCGCAAGGAGCGGCTGGACCGCAGGCTCGACGAGGCCGCGGGGTTCGCGATCCCGTTCCTGCCGCGCGGGCTCGACGAGATTCCCAAGTCGCCCAACGACCAGGACGCCGTCATCACCGTGCGCAAGGGCGACCAGGTGACGTCCAACGGCGACGTCGAGCTTCCGCAGCTGCCCGCCGGGTATGCGGACACCTATGTGAACGGGGTCCGCTACCGCGTCCGCACCGTCGACATCCGGGTGCCCGAGCCTATGTCGGTGGCCGTCGGCGCCACCTACGACGCCACCATCGCCGACACCAACAACCTGCACCGGCGCGTGATCATCATCTGCGCGCTAGCCATCGGAGCCGCGACCGTCGGTGGGTGGGTGCTGGCCGCGTTCGCGGTGCGGCCATTCAAGCGGCTCGCACAGCAGACCCAGTTGATCGATGCCGGTGACGAGCCACCCAACATCGACATTCGGGGCGCCACGGAGGCCGTCGAAATCGCCGACGCCATGAAGGGAATGCTCGAACGCATCTGGAACGAGCAGGCCCGCACCAAGGCGGCGCTGGCCTCGGCGCGTGACTTCTCCGCGGTGTCCGCACACGAGTTGCGCACGCCACTGACGGCGATGCGAACCAACCTCGAGGTGCTGGCCACCCTCGACCTGCCCGACGAGCAGCGCAAGGAGGTCATCAACGACGTCATCCGTACCCAATCGCGCATCGAAGCGACCCTCGGTGCGCTGGAACGCCTCGCCCAGGGCGAGCTGTCGACCTCCGACGACCACGTGCCGGTCGACATCACCGAACTGCTCGACCGCGCCGCCCACGACGCGATGCGCGTCTACCCCGACCTGGATGTGTCCCTTGTGCCCGCGCCGACGGTGATCATCGTCGGGCTGCCCGCCGGACTGAGGCTCGCGGTGGACAATGCGATCGCCAACGCAGTCAAGCACGGTGGCGCGAACCGTGTGCAGCTGTCCGCGGTCAGTTCGCGTGCGGGCGTGGAGATCGCGATCGACGACGACGGCGTCGGCATCCCCGAGGAAGAGCGTCATGTCGTGTTCGCGCGCTTCTCCCGAGGGTCGACGGCTTCGGTCTCGGGCTCGGGCCTCGGTCTGGCGCTGGTGGCCCAGCAAGCCGAATTGCATGGCGGCACAGCGTCATTGCAGGCCAGTCCGCTCGGCGGTGCCCGGCTCCTGCTGCGATTGCCGGGACCCCGCTGAGCGCTAGTCCGACCCGCGCTGAGACTTGCCGCTGTCCCAGCGGGTGAAACCGGCTGCCTCGGCGGCCTTTTCATCGCGGAACCACACCTCGGAGACAGTCCGCTGTACGGCGGGCTTTCGGTCGTGTGGTACAGCATCGAGTCTTCATTGCCCTTGATCTGGTAGCCCGACGGTGGGTCTGTGCCTGCCGCAACACGCGTCGGCCCGGCGCCGTACGGCTCCTCCGTCTTTGATGAGCCTGCGAACTCGGCTGCCGTCGCGCCTTTCCACGTCGGCCTTGGCTTTGCCGGAGGGTGCGGTGCCCTCGAGGGCCGCAGCGTTACTTAGCGAACGTCGAGCAGATCGATGACGAAAATCAGTGTCTTGCCCGACAATCGGTGCCCGCCGCCGGCGGGTCCGTACGCTTGCGCCGGCGGTATGACAAGACGTCGGCGTCCGCCCACCCGCATGCCCGGGATCCCGTCCTGCCACCCCTGGATCAAACCGCGAAGGGGGAACTCTATGGACTCGCCGCGATTCCAGGAGCTGTCGAACTCCTCGCCGGTGTCGTACTCGACGCCGACATAGTGCACATTGACCGTTCCGCCGGGCACCGCCTCAGCGCCGTCACCGACCACCACGTCGTCGATGACTAACTCGCTCGGTGCTGGACCGTCGGGAAATTCAACCTCGGGTTTCGTCGCCACGGTGGGCTACGTTACGCGCCAATCGCGGTAAGTCCGACCACGAAACGGGCACACTGGAGCCGTGGCACCTGACAACAACCCCCTATCCCGCATCCGTGACCTCGTCGACGAAGAGCGGGAACTGCGCGCCCGCTTGCAACGGCACGAGATCAGCGCAGACGAGGAACACGCGCGACTGCGTGCCCTGGAGGTCGAGCTCGACCAATGCTGGGATCTGCTGCGGCAGCGCCGTGCCCTCCGGGAGACCGGGGGCGATCCCCGTGAGGCCCACGTTCGTCCCCCCGACGAGGTCGAGGGCTACCTCGGTTGATCACCGATCCGAACACCGACGTCGTCGTCGTCGGTGGCGGACACAACGCGCTGGTGGCCGCCGCATACCTGGCTCGCGCCGGCCGCCGGGTACGCGTGCTCGAGCGACTCGACCACGTCGGAGGCGCTGCGGTTTCGGCGTACGCCTTCGACGGGGTCAGCGCTCGGCTGTCACGCTACTCATATCTGGTGAGCCTGCTGCCGCGGCGGATCATCGCCGATCTCGGTGTCCGCGTCCGGCTGGCGCGACGACGCTATTCGTCGTACACACCCGACCCCGCCAACGGCGGGCAGACCGGCCTGCTGATCGGGCCGGAGCCGACATTCGACGCCGTCGGAGCGGCGGACGACGCCGATGCGTTCGCCGAGTTCTACCGTCGAGCCAAAATCGTCACCACGCGATTGTGGCCGACGATGACCGCGCCGCTGCGGTCGCGCGACGAGGCGTTCAAGCACGTTCTCGCCGGCGGTGATTCCGGCGCCGAGCAGGCGTGGCGGATGCTGATCTGCGAGCCGATCGGGCACGCGATCACCGAGGCCGTCAGCAGCGATCTGGTCCGGGGCGTGATGGCCACCGATGCGCTGATCGGCACCTTCGCCCGTGTCGACGATCCGTCGCTGGCGCAGAACATCTGCTTCTTCTATCACTTGGCGGGCGGTGGCACCGGAGACTGGGATGTTCCGATCGGCGGCATGGGTGCTGTCAGCGGGGCGCTGGCCGCCGCCGCCGCTGGCTACGGTGCCGAAATCATCACGGGTGCAGAGGTTTACGCTATCGATCCGGATGGCGAGGTGCGCTACATCCTCGACGGTCAGGAACACAGCGCCACAGCCTACTACGTGCTGGCCGGAGTGACACCCGCTGTGCTGGCCGAGTTGGTGGGTGATCCAGCGCCGGCGATCGCCCCCGGTGCGCAGGTGAAGGTCAACCTGCTGCTGCGACGGCTGCCGCGGCTGCGAGACGAAACCGTCACGCCGGAGCAGGCATTCGGCGGAACGTTCCACATCAACGAGAACTTCAGCCAGCTCGATGCCGCGTACCTGCGGGCAGCCGGTGGAACGATTCCGGATCCGCTGCCATGCGAGATCTACTGCCACTCGCTGACCGATCCGAGCATCCTGTCCGACGAGCTACAGGCCGCAGGCGCGCAGACACTGACGGTGTTCGGGTTGCACGCACCGCATACGCTGGCAAGAGGCGCAGATCCCGACCGGCTCCGCGAGGATCTCACGTCAGCTGTTCTACATTCACTGAATTCCGTGCTGGCCGAGCCCATTCAGGATGTGCTGATGGAAGATGCGTCCGGCCGGCTGTGCATCGAGGCCAAGACCACCCAGGATTTGGAGAAGACGCTGGGGATGACGGCGGGCAATATCTTCCACGGTGCATTGAGTTGGCCGTTCGTCGAGAACGACGCTCCGCTCGATACACCGGCCAGGCGCTGGGGCGTCGCCACCGCACATGACCGGATTCTGCTGTGCGGCTCGGGATCTCGACGCGGTGGTGCCGTTTCCGGCATCGGCGGCCACAGCGCGGCGATGGCGGTCTTGGAGAGTTAGGCCATCTCGGCGGCCCAAATGATGTGGCCTTCGTAACCGTGTTCGGTTGCCAGGGCGCGGTATTGGTCTCGCCACTGTCGATACGCCGCGTCGTCGCCGCGAGCCTGCGCCAGCAAAGCACGGAGCCGCAGGACATAGGCATCCCGGACGGCCCACTGTTGGCCCGGGACGATGGCTGCCAACCGCTCGATGGCTCGACCAGCCTCCACGAGGTCGTTTTCGGTGCCACGCGCGAGAAGAGCCTCTACGAGCGAGTTGGTGCACGCGTCGCAGCTGATCAAGTTGTCGGAGTTGAACAAGTCCTTCAACGACTCTCGCGCCACTCCGACCGCGCCGTCGTAATCGCCTCGCAGTCTCAGTCTCCAGGACGCATACATGTGCAACGGGGAGACGATATTCATCGCATAGCTTTCCCTGATGCACGTTTCGCATAACTCGGCCGCCATCTCATAGCCACGGTCGGCGCCCGGCGGGTCGCGTTCTATGAGCGCGATCGCCATCGTCATACGTGTCAACACCACGGCGATATCCTCGCCGGCTTCCTCGGATATCCGTAGCGCCGACTCGATTTGATCGACTACCGCGTCATCGGCGATCAGGGCCCGATGCGCTATGGCGTTGTAGCTGTATGAAGTGATGGCTGCGTATGAAATGGCCTCGGCTTGTCGGCTCATTTCGATCGCTCGCCGCTGTTCGTCACGCCAACCCGGATGGCCGATGTGGCACTTGAGAAGCCCGCAAAAGGCTCGCGCCATCGCCACCGGCGACCCGAGAATGATGCTGTCGCCGTTTGTTTCGTCATCTGCGACGTCGATCACCTTCTGCGACCACCGCAGCGCATCATCCAATTCGCCGACCTGGATCTTGGCGACACATGGCGCAAACGACAACGCCACAGTGAGGGCGGGATCATCGATGGATTCGATCAGTGCCATGTTCTCCGAAGCCAGCTCCGATGCCTCGCGCTGCCGGTTCCTGATGACGTGCTCCATGACCAGCCCGGTCATACCGATTGCCAGCGATGCCTTGTCACCCGCCAAATTGCACAGGTCGCGCAACTCTTCGAAGCGCGCCGACATATCAGGATGAAAACTGCGAAAGCTGTTGCTGCACAGCAAGCATCGCGGAGCGATCCGTAGCGATAGAGATTCGGGATCCTTGGCGGGAAGCGCGTCGGCCACCACGAGCGCGCGCTCCCAGCTGAGCTGAGCCGCCGCATGGTCACGATTGAGCGACCACGCGCCTGCCCGCATGTGCCAGTCGAAAGCGGATCGCAGGTCCCCCGCCGCTTCCAGGTGCTCGGCGATCAGCGCGGCATTCTGGTCGTCCTGTTCGATCGCTGCGGAGAACCGTCTGTGCAACTGTGCACGATCGGATCTCAGCTGTGACTCGTAGGCAACAGCGCGAATCAGCGCATGCCGGAATGCGTATTCAGGTTTCGGGCTGAAGGCCGTCTGGTCGATGAGTTCCGCAGTCACAAGATCGCCGAGCGCCACGTCGACGCCGATAGCCTCCAGCATGTCGAGGTTGAACCGCGATCCGATGACTGCCGCGCCGTTCAGCGTGCGCTTCGCAGCCGGGCTGAGACGGTCGATGCGGGCGGCGATCACCGCCTGCAGCGTCCTTGGTACGTGGACATGATCGACAGGTTCTGCACACAGATAGCACCCGCGACCGCCGACCAGCACGTCGCGCTCGCTCAGGTCCCGCACGATCTCCTCGGCGAAGAACGGATTCCCCGCAGCGCGCTCGGCGACAAACGCAGCGAGTTCTGCGACCGATGAGTCATTGCCGAGCAGTTCATTGCTCAGCTCCGACATCTGGGAATCGTCCAACGGTTCGAGTGCGATCGTCTGCGACCGCGGCGTACGGGCAAGTACCCCTGCATATTCCGGCCGATACGTGACCACGACGAGCGACGGGGTCTGCGGGATGACCGCAAGGAACTCCGCCAGCAGGGACTCGCTGATCCCGTCTATCCAATGCGCGTCCTCGATGATGTACACCACCGGCATCGTTCGATTCAGCGCAGTCGCCTTGACCACCGCGGCCAGTCGGCGTCGGCGGGCATCGGCATCGATCTGAGGCATGGCAGCCGCGGGGTCGCCGATGCCGAGCAAGTCATCCATGAGGAGAAGATCGTCGGCGGGAGCGCCCGGAAAGCGCTCCCGTACCTGCTGCCGCGCGGCCGCGTCGTCGAGACCCTCCAACCGGGTAACGGATCGCAACAAACCGGCGGCTCCGTGAAACGGCAGATCCGTCGTGTGCGATTCGCAGTATGTCGCGAATACCTCGACGCCTGCGCCTTTCGCCTGTGCGGTCAGCTCACGAACGACGCGGCTCTTGCCGATTCCCGGTGGGCCGACCAGCCCGACGACGCTGCCATTGCCGTTGATCGACCGCTGCAGAACACCTCCGAGAGCGCCCATCTCCCACTGCCGTCCGACGAACGTCGGTTCGTTTCGATCGGCTCGACGGCCCGCCGCCATACCCAGGAGAACGCGCGCAGGCACCGGTTCTTGAGCACCTTTGATGTGCACGAGTTCGGGGTCGCCCAAGAGCGCAACGCTTTCCACCAGCCGGGCCGTCGAGTCGCTCACCATGACGCCGCCGGTAGGCGCGGCCGACTCCATGCGTTGCGCCATGCCGACCTGCTCGCCTACGGCGGTGTAGCTCGTTGGACCAGAACCGATCTCGCCGGTGATCGCTTCACCGGAATTCAGCCCGATCCGCAGTTGCAGGGAGATGTTGTCGCGGGGCTCGACCTCGGCCGCGAGGTGGCGGGTGTCAGTCTGGATATCCAGCGCGGCGCGGCAGGCGCGCGCTGCGTGGTCCTCGAGTGCGATCGGCGCCCCGAAAACTGCCATGATCCCGTCGCCGGTGAACTTGTCGACCGTTCCGCCGTATCGCTGCACGATCACCGATGAGCGGCGAAACAGCTCGCCCACGATTTCGCGGAGCCGTTCTGGGCCGACGGCCGCGGCGATGTCCATCGAATGCACGACGTCGGCAAACAGCACGGTGACCTGTTTGTACTCGGCATGACTGTCCGCGGCCGCGATGGGCGAGCCGCAGGAATCACAGAAGCGGGCGCCGTCCCGCAGCCCGGCGCCGCACGAACCGCACGATATTGCCACCGCTGACCAGGATATGGCCCAAAAGCTAGCCCGTCGTCAGCTTGCCAAGGATGGCTCGCAGGTTCTTCAGTTCGGCCTCGTCGAGACCCGACAGGATGTCCGGAGCCGGATCTTCGGTGGTGTCGATCATGTGCACCATGTCGCGGCCGGCATCCGTCAGGGACACCATCTTGCACCGCCTGTTGGCCGGGTCCGTCTCCCGGATGACCAGCCCGCGATTCTCGAGGTCGTTGACTGCGACGGTGGCCGCGGGTGCGTCGATGGTGGCGGCCTGCGCTATCTGCTTGACCGACATCGCTCGTCGCGCCAGCCGGCTGAGAATGCGGATACGGCTGAACGGCAGTCCCGTCCGCTCCACCACCGCCCGCCTCCAGCTGTCGCGGTTGTCGATCACCAGCGACGCCATCGCGCGCCAAACATCATCTGCCAGTGCGCTATCGGACACGGACACCCTCCCACTGCGCCGGATCGATCAACGGTGCAAGGCGATCGGCGGAGCGGGTTGCGCGCGATGATGTCGCGAACATTCCGAGCGCGAAGATCACCACGCCGAGGGCCACGCAGATGAACCACAGCGGCCTGGCGGCAGCCGCGAAATTCGAGCCGACGGTGGCCAGCGCCGCACCGGCGACCGAACCACACAGGGCCACACCGAGACTGACGCCGACCTGGCGGCTGGTTGACGCCACCGCGGACGCCGCGCCTGCGCGATCCGTCGGCATGCCGCTGACCGCAGCGGTGGTGATCGGCGCGTTGACCATCGAGAAGCCGATGCCGAACACTGCGAAGATGGTGAGCAGTTGCCAAACCGGGGTGGTGCCGGTCAGTCGCGTCAGCATAAGGGCCGCAGCAGTGATCAGTGTGCCCGCGACGAGCAACGACGGTCGGCTGCCGAATCGGCCCACCAGCCTGCCCGATAGCGGCGAAAAGATCAGAGCGCCAACGGCAACGGGCAAGTAGATCAATCCGGTGTGCATCGCCGAGAAGCCGCGCTGGCCCTGCAGGTACAGCGACATCATGAACAGAAACGCGCCCCAGGTGGCGAACGCGCACACCGCGATCATCGTCGCCGAGGCGAACGGGATGCTGCGGAAGAACCGCAAATCGATGAACGGGTCCCGGCGCCGCCTTTCGTAGTACACGAAGCCGATGAATGCGAGTGCGGCCAGCACCGCCACCGCGACGATGCGCATGTTCGACCAGCCCACCCCGGGCCCCTCGATGAGCACGTACACGACGCCGAACAGGAACGCCATACCAAGCGCCTGGCCGACCGGATCAAGGTCGCGCATGGTCTCCGACTTGGACTCGGGGACGAAGATCGCGGTCAGCACGATGGCCAGCGCACAGATCGGCAGGTTGATCCAGAAGACCGCACGCCAGTCCACGTACTCGATGAGCGCGCCGCCGACGATCGGGCCCAGCGCCATCGAGATACCGACGACACCACCCCACACACCGATCGCGCGGGCGCGTTCGACCCGCCCGCGAAACACCTGGGTGATGATCGACATGGCGACCGGGTTCATCATCGAACCCCCGATGGCCTGCAGAAGTCGGGCGCCGATCAGCATCTCGATGTTCGGGGCGAGGCTGCACATCAACGAAGCCGCGGCGAACACCGTCAACCCGATCTGAAAGGTGCGCCTGCGACCGAACCGGTCGCCCGTGGCGCCCGACAGCAGCAGCAACGAGGCGAGGACAAGGGTGTAGATGTCGATGACCCACTGGATCTGTGATCCCGAGGCGCCGAACTCGGAGCGGATGCTCGGAATCGCGACGTTGACGATCGTCGCGTCCATCGACACGATCAGCAGGCTCAGGCAGCAGGACACCAGGATGATGCCCTTGCGCCGAGCGCTCAGGGGCCCCCGCGAAGCTGGGGACGATCGGACGACGGTTTCATTCACACAACCATTGTGAAACTACAACTGTTGATCGTGCAAGGCGATCGGCAGTGAAGTGCCTCTCACGCCCGCGCGAGCGTGCGCGAACTGCCGAGATTTGCGCGGCGTGGCGTGTGCAGACACGCACCTTCGCCGAGGCTCGGCGAGTGACGTGGGGAGGGCACCCAGTTCGCCGAGTGACGTTACGAGCGGCCGTCGAGCGCCTTGTAGTCGCGTTCGGTGTAGCCGGTGTAGATCTGGCGCGGGCGGCCGATCTTGCCGCTGCCGTCCTCGTGCATCTCCCGCCAGTGCGCGATCCACCCGGGCAGCCGGCCGACCGAGAACAGCACGGTGAACATCCGCGTCGGGAAGCCCATCGCGCGGTAGATCACGCCTGTGTAGAAGTCGACATTGGGATAGAGCTTGCGCTCGACGAAGAAGTCGTCGGTCAGCGCGACCTCTTCGAGCTGCTTGGCGATGTCCAGCAGTTCGTCGTCGCCGCCCAGTTTGCCGAGAATCTTGTCGGCCTGCTCCTTGACGATGCGCGCCCGCGGGTCGTAGTTCTTGTAGACCCGATGGCCGAACCCCATCAGCTTGACGTTGTCTTCCTTGTTCTTGACCTTCTTGACGAAGGTCTGGACGTCGTCATCGCCGACCCGGATCTTCTCGAGCATCTCCAGCACGGCCTGGTTGGCACCGCCGTGGAGCGGGCCCCACAACGCGTTGATGCCGCCCGAGATCGAGGTGAACAGGTTGGCCTGCGACGAGCCGACCAGCCGCACGGTCGACGTCGAACAGTTCTGCTCGTGGTCGGCGTGCAGGATGAGCAACAGTTCAAGTGCCCGCACGATCTCCGGATCGACTTCATATGGCTCGGCAGGGAATCCGAACGTCATCCGCAGGAAGTTCTCGACCAGCGTCAGCGAGTTGTCCGGATACAGGAACGGCTGACCGACCGACTTCTTGTAGGCGTACGCCGCGATCGTCGGCACCTTGGCCAGCAGCCGAATCGTGGACAGCTCGACCTGCTCGTCGTCGAACGGATCCAGCGAGTCCTGGTAATAGGCGCTGAGGGCGTTGACGGCGCTGGACAGCACGGGCATCGGGTGCGCGTTGCGCGGGAAGCCGTCGAAGAAGCGCTTGAGATCCTCGTGCAGCAGGGTGTGGCGCTGGATCTGGGTGGTGAACTTGTCCAGCTGTTCCTTGGTCGGCAGCTCGCCGTAGATCAACAGGTAGCTGACCTCGATGAAATTCGACTTCTCGGCCAGTTGCTCGATCGGGTATCCGCGGTACCGCAGGATGCCTGCATCACCGTCGATGTAGGTGATGGCGCTCTTGGTGGAGGCGGTGTTGACGAAGCCCTCGTCGAATGTCGTGTAGCCGCTCTTCGACAGCAGCGAACCCAATGCGATCCCGTCGGCGCCCTCAGTGGCCTGCACGACGTCCAGCTCAAGCTCGCCACCGGGGTATTGGAGGGTGGCGTGCTCGTCTTTTTCTGCCACGGGAATCCCTTCGTCGCGCCAGTGATCCGACCTCTGCCATCAAAAGGTAGTCCCATTGTGGCAATCGCGCCCGCGCGGGGTGCGCGCAACCTCAGACCGGCTCCGCCACTCCGTCGATGAGACCGCTGAACTGGGCGAACGTCTCCTCGATCCGGTCGATCGCGTCGTCGATCCCGACACCCCGCCAGCCGGTGGCCATTCCGAGGTCGGCGAGGGCGGTCATGATGATCGACGCCCACACCGCCGCGACGAGCCGAAGGCCCCTGGCGTCGAGGTCGACGCCCATCCGCCTGGCCAATTCGACGTTGACCGCATGCGGACGGAACTCCATGGTCGCCTGCCGCAATGTCGCCGAGGACATGATGATTCGCAGCGTGCTCATCAGTCGCGACGCGGTGAGTTCCCCGATGCCGGCATTCTTGGTGTTGCGGTACATCGTCACCGAAGACCGATAGAGCGCCTCCAGATGATTCATCTCCGCGGGCAGGCGGGCGAGCTCCACGGCAGCCAGATCGACCGCATCGTCGACGAGCGCAAGGCACACCGCCTCTTTGGTGGCGAAGTAGCGGCTGAAGGTGCGCGGCGACACGTCGGCTATCGCTGCGATCTGCTCAACGGTCGTCTGCTCGAAACCCTGTTGCTCGCACAGTTCGATGGCGGCATCGATCAACGTCGCGCGTGTTCGCTGCTTCTTTCGCTCGCGTAAACCGACCCCTGTATCCCCCGACACATAAGGCACGCGAGGATGCTAGCGCGGCCAGGTTAGATATACCTAGCCAATATGTCGCCGACGGCCAACTGCCCGCGTCAGACTTTGTCGTCGTCCGGCGTGTGTTCGCTGACCTCGGGCCGCCGATCGCTGCCGACCCGGCTCACCCGGTAGCGGACGAAAGCGGGCGCGGCCAGTGCGGCGATCACGACGCCCACGACGACGAGCACGCCACCGCCTGCCGCGGCCGCGGTGGTGCCGACGGCCGCCGCCGCCCCGCCGTGCGCCGCGTCGGCCAGTCGCGGTCCGCCCGCGACGACGACCGTGAACACGCCCTGCAGCCGGCCGCGTACCTCGTCCGAGGCGGCCTGCAACAGGATCGTGTTGCGGAACGCCGATGACACCAGGTCCGCCGCACCGCCAATCACCAGTAGCGCCAACGCAATCCAGAGCATCGCGCCCGTGTGACCGCCTGCGAACCCGGCAGCGACGCCGAAGCCGATCATCGCCACACCCCACACAGCGACGGCCCAGACGACGGCCAAGCCTTGGCGTTGGACCCGCGGCAACCAGCCCGAGAAAACCCCTCCCGCAACCGCGCCGACCGCAATGGCGGCGGCCAAGAGGGCCATCGTGGAGCCGCCCTCAACCGGGCCGCCGAAGCTCTCGTGGGCCATCTGCGGGAACAGCGCCCGCGGCATGCCGAAGATCATCGCGATCAGATCGACGACGAACGACATCAACACCACCGTGTTGCCTGCGAGGTAGCGGAAGCCGTCGAGCACTGCGGCGAATCCCCAGCCGGCCGAGCCCTCCACACCTGCGCTGGGCGGAATCGACGCGAGTCGGACGGTCGCCCAGATGGGCGCGGCACACGTGATCGCGTCGATCAGATACAGCGTGGACAGATCCACCCAGCGCAGCATCACCCCGGCCAGCAGTGGCCCGACGATGGCCCCGAACTGGAAAACCGTGAAGTTCAGCGAGGTGGCCGCGGGCAATTGATCGCCGGGCACGATTCGCGAGATCGCCGCCGAACGGGTCGGCGAGTTGATCGCGAAGAAGGCCTGTTGCACCGACAGCAGGCACAACACCACCCACACGTTGTTGATCGACATCGCCGCCTGTATCCACAGCAGCACAGATGCCACCGTCAACCCGACCGAGGCGACGATCAGCAGCACGCGCCGGTCCATCGCGTCGGCCCATGCGCCACCCCACAACCCGAAAACCACCAGCGGCACGACGGCAAAAATCCCGGAAAGACCCACGTACGCAGAGTTCTCGGTGAGCGCGTAGATCTGGACGGGTACCGCGAATATCGTCAGATTGGCGCCGATGACGGTGGGAATGCCGGACAGCCACAAGCGCCGGTAGTCCGGCGTCCGCAGCGGAGTCAGGTCGGCGAAAAGCCGCCGCACTAAGGTTGTAGCCGCTCGATGCGGCCCTCCGTGATGCGAATCCTGTTGTGTACCCGGTTCTCCCGGCCCTGCCAGAACTCGACAACCTCCGGTGCGATCAGGTATCCACCCCAGTTCGGCGGCACCGGAACCTCATCACGGTCGGCGAAACGTTGTGTCACACCGGCCAACTGATCCAGCAACGCCTCCCGCGATGCGATCGGGTGGGACTGGTACGACGCCCAGGCGCCCAGCTGCGACCCGCGCGGCCGATGGCGCCAATAGTCCGCGGTCACCTCGGCGGACACCTTCGTCACCGGGCCACGGACATGGACCTGGCGGCCGAGCCGAAACCACGGAAACGTCGCCGACGCATATGGCACCGCGGCGAGTTCTTCGCCCTTGGCGGAGTCGTAGTTGGTGAAAAAAGTGATGCCGGTGTCGTCCACGCTCTTGCACAAAACCGAGCGGGTCACCGGCCTGCCCTCACCGTCGACGGTTCCCACCACCATTGCGTTTGGCTCGACGATGCCCCCGTTTTCGGCGTCGGCTAACCACTTGCGCAGCAGGGCAACCCACCCGTCGGCCAGCCAGTCGGCGTCGAGGTCGGGGCTGCCGTCCTTCTCCGCCGATCCGTACTCAACACGCATCGCGGCCAGGCGTTCATTCTCCGAGGTAGCCACCGCGCCAACGGTACGCCCCAGCAGTTTGGCGACTTGTTACCGGCCGGTAGCGTAGGGCGCTAACGCGGGTGGGAGAATCGGCACATGACTGCGGTACCCGAGGACTTCGTTCCTGGCCTGGAAGGCGTCGTGGCCTTCACCACCGAGATCGCGGAGCCGGACAAGGACGGCGGCGCGCTGCGGTATCGCGGCGTCGACATCGAGGATCTGGTGAATCGCCAGGTGACCTTCGGCGATGTGTGGGCACTGCTGGTGGACGGCAAGTTCGGCCACGGGTTGCCGCCCGCCGAGCCTTTCCCGCTGCCGATCCACAGCGGCGACGTGCGGGTCGACGTGCAGGCCGGCCTACCGATGCTTGCGCCGATCTGGGGCTATCCGCCCTTGCTGGACATCGACGACGCAACCGCCCGCGATCAGCTGGCCCGTGCGTCGGTGATGGCGTTGTCGTATGTCGCGCAGTCGGCGCGCGGTATCTATCAGCCCGCCGTTCCGCAGCGCATGATCGACGAATGCTCAACTGTGACAGCGCGTTTCATGACCCGATGGCAGGGCGAGCCGAATCCCAAGCACGTCGAGGCCATCGACGCGTACTGGGTGTCGGCCGCCGAGCACGGCTTGAACGCCTCGACGTTCACCGCGCGGGTCATCGCGTCGACGGGCGCCGACGTCGCGGCTGCCCTCTCCGGCGCCATCGGGGCGATGAGCGGCCCGCTGCACGGCGGCGCACCCGCGCGGGTGATCCCGATGATCGAAGAGGCCGAGCGCACCGGTGACGCGCGGGCGGTGGTCCGCGGGGTCCTGGACCGCAAGGAGAAGCTGATGGGCTTCGGCCACCGCGTGTACCGCGCGGAGGATCCGCGGGCGCGGGTGCTGCGAGCCACGGCCAAGCGCCTCGAGGCGCCACGCTATGAAGTGGCGGCGGCACTGGAGCAGGCGGCGCTGACCGAGCTGCGCGAGCGTCGCCCCGACCGCGCCATCGAAACCAACGTCGAGTTCTGGGCGGCGGTGATGCTCGACTTCGCCGAGGTGCCCGTGAAGATGATGCCCGCCATGTTCACGTGCGGGCGGACCGCCGGTTGGAGCGCGCACATCCTCGAGCAGAAGAAGCTCGGAAAGCTCGTCCGTCCGTCGGCGATCTATGTCGGTCCGGGTCCACGAAGCCCCGAATCCGTTGAGGGCTGGGATGAGGTCTCGAGGGGCTAGTTGCCGTGGCGGATTCGGTGGTGACGTTCGAGTCGGCGGCAAGGAGCTTCGCCGGCCTGGTTCGCCGGATCCCCGATGACGGGTGGGCCGGCCCCGGCCTCGGCGACTGGGATCTGCGGTCCCTGGTCGGACACGCGTCGCGTTCGCTCATCACCGTCAGCACCTATCTGCAGACGCCCGCCGAACGCGAGGACGTCACCACCCCGCAGGAGTACTACGCGCGGATCGCCGACTACATGTCGAATGCCGGCGCAGAGGCCATCACCGAGCGTGGCAGGCAGGCAGGCCGCGACCTCGGCGACGATCCCGTGCAGACGATCGACGAACTGATCGACCGCGTGCGGGGTGAGCT
Source organism: Actinomycetota bacterium (assembly GCA_046735135.1). Lineage (GTDB taxonomy): Bacteria > Actinomycetota > Actinomycetes > Mycobacteriales > Mycobacteriaceae > Mycobacterium. Next base: position 30,376 of record JBKPSU010000058.1, on the reverse strand, counting down.
CGCGACCGCCGGGGACCCGCTGATCGCGGTGATCGGCGGGCTGGGTATCCGGCTGCACACCTACCTGGTGACGCGGATCTTTGAGCTGGCTGTGCACAGCCTGGATATCGCACGCGCAGCGGATGTTTCGTTCGATCTGCCCGGCGAGGTGCTCGACGAGGCGACGGTCCTCGCGGCCCGCGTCGCCGTGCTGTCGGGCCGCGGCGGCGAGCTGCTGATGTCCCTGACGGGCCGCACTGCACTGCCGCCGGGCTTTTCGGTCGTCTGACCGCGATGAGTTTTCGCCACGTGGATAGTCGGTAGTGATGACCACCCTCGAGAGGAGATCCCCATGCCCATCGAAGTTCAGCCCGCAGTGCTGCCGCATTTGGTAGTGGACGACGCCGCGGCTGCGATTGATTTTTACGTGAAGGCGTTCGACGCGGTCGAGCACGGCCGGGTGCCGGGTCCAGACGGCAAGCTGATCCACGCGGCGCTCGCGATCAACGGCTCAACGGTGATGCTCAACGACGACTTTCCCGAGATGAGCGGTGGCAAGTCGATGACCCCGAAGGCGCTCGGCGGTACACCGGTGACCGTCCACCTCGTGGTCACCGATGTCGACAAGAAGTTCCAGCACGCCGTCGACGCCGGCGCCACCGTCGTCGTTCCACTCCAGGATCAGTTCTGGGGCGACCGTTACGGCGTGCTGCAGGACCCTTTCGGCCACCAGTGGTCAATGGGCCAGCCGGTGCGCGAGGTCAGCATGGAGGAAATCGAAGAGCACATCGGGCAGCACTAGCCTGCCGCCGCGAAACGTCAGCGGCGCAAGCCGGCCACCACGCGTTGCGATAGTGATGGCGTCGGCGCGGTGGCGGCCGCGGCAAGCATGTCAGCAACGGAGGTGAACTTGTCGCGCGGCCGGTGCTCGCCGCCACGGGCGATCTCGGCCTCGTCGATGGCGTTCCATCCGGCGGTGTCGACCATGTCGGGGCACCGGCGGTGCAGCAGCTTGTCCAGCGCGGCCGGCCGAGAGGTGGGGTCGGTCAACAGGCCGGCGTTGTAGTCGTCGACGAGGTTCTGCACGGTCTGCTGCGCGCAGGACTTGTTGGTGCCGATGAAGCCGGTCGGCCCGCGCTTGATCCAGCCAGCGACATAGCTGCCGCGCACCGGCAGCCCGGACTGCGGATCGATGACCCGTCCGCCGGCGTTGGGCACGATCGCGGCTGTCTCGTCGAACGGCAGGTCGCGAATCGCCTTGCCGCGGTAGCCGATTGACGTCAGTACCATGCCCGCATCGAGGCTGCGACACTCATCGGCGTCGGTGACCACGAACTCGATGCCGGTGACGCGATCCCCGCCGACGACGCGCTGTGGCGTCAACCGGTAAGCGAACCGGATCCGCGGACGCGTCGCGGGTGCCGACGCATCGCCGAGCTTGCTCAGGATATCCAGTTTGTTGCGGGTCAGCGGATCCTGTTCTGCGGCCAGGTCGGCCTGCACCAGTTCGTGGTCGGCGGCATCGAGCACCACCTCGCACGTCGACGTCAACCCGATCAGCTCGGGCAGGGTGAACGCGGACTGCGCGGGCCCGCGGCGCGCGGCGATCACCACTTCGCTGACCTTCGACTGCCGAAGTGCGGCGAGTGCGTGATCGGAGATGTCGGTGCGCGCCAGCACATCGGGATCGGTCGTCAGGATCCGGGCGACGTCGAGGGCGACGTTCCCATTGCCGACGAGAACCACCCGCTCATGCGTCAAATCGACTGGCAGATCAGTGTATTCGGGGTGTCCGTTGATCCAGGCGACCATCTCGGTGGCGGTGCCCGCCCCCGCGGTCTGCATGCCGTCGATGTCCAAGCGCCGGTCGTTGGGGGCACCGACCGCGTAGAGGACGGCGTGGTGATGCGCCAGCAGGTCGGTGTGCGCGACGTCGGATCCGACCTCGACGTTGAGGTGGAACCGGAAACCCCGGCGTCGCGCGATCTTGTCGAACAGCCGGGTGACCCGCTTCGTGCTCTGGTGGTCGGGTGCGACGCCGGCCCGCACGAGACCGTAAGGCGTCGGCAGCTTTTCGAACACGTTGACCCGCACACCGCGCTGGGTGAGCAGCTCGTCGGCGGCATACATCGCAGCGGGGCCGGAGCCGACGATCGCCACCGTCAGCGGATGCCCGACGCGCGGCTCGATCTTCGGCGCCTCGATGACAGGCGCCAGCTTCGACGTCGGCGGCAGCTTCTCACCTTCGGGCCGGTCCGGATAGAAGGCCGCGTTGAGCGCGATGAATGGGAGTTGCTTTTCCTCGAGCCGGGTGTCCGGCGCGATCGCGCCGACCGGGCATGCGCTCACGCATGCACCGCAGTCGACACAGGCGATGGGGTCGATGTAGAGCATCTCTGCCGTGGCGAAACCGGGTTCGTCCGGTGACGGGTGAATGCAATTCACCGGACACGCGTAGACGCAGGACCCGTCGCTGCAGCACGACTGGGTAATCACATGGGGCAAGTCGTGAGTCCTCTAATTCAGGCGGCCGGCACCAGATGCTGACGAGCGGGTTCGCTGCGGTAGCGGCTGGGCCTGCCGTCGATCCTGCAGATCCGCCACATCAACTTGGCGATCGGGTTCATCAGGCCGGTCTCGTGGCAGAGCATCCGGACGTCGCCGAACATGTCGCGCAGCATTTGTCGGGATTCGGGCGATCGGAAGAAGATCTCCTTGCGGACCGAGCGCGGGATGTCGAATTCCTTCCAGAACGACCGCGGCGGAACAATGATGGCCGAGCACAAGATCCGCATGGTCAGCGGGACGTACAGCGACAACCAGAACCGCTTCCTGCGCGGCAGGTGGGGAACCCGCTTGCGCAGGTATTCGTGCGCGAACGAGATGTGCCGCGCCTCCTCGGCGACGTGAATCGCCATGACCCGCTCCATGATCGGATGCAGCGTCTTGCCTTCGCGCAGCACGTTCTTCTGCGTGTGATCGATGGGTTCTTCGCCTGCCAGGATGCCGAACCAGAACGGGATCGGGAGCGGACCCGCGACCAGTGGAATGAACGGTTGAATCCACTTGAGCAGCCGCGGCATTCCCGGCACGTCGGCGCCGATGCGGTTCACCATCTCCTGGAACATCATGGTGTGGTTGCACTCTTCGACGGCCTCGTGCAGGCAGTACCTGTATTCGGGTGAGCCGTTGGGCGTCCAGAACGAATACTCCATCAATCCGCGGATCAGGATCGACTCGAAGTGTAGTCCGACCTTGGCGACATTGGCCTGTCGCCACATGCCGATCTCGATCTGGCGCTCAACCGGTTGCGCCTTGTACCACGGGTGCTGGCCGACCGGGTCAGTCGCGGGCAGGATCCAGCGGGTGTCGTTGTCGACCACCGCGAATTCCGGAGAGTCCCAATCGATGTCGGTGTAGGGATTGAAGTTACGCCGTACCGACCCTTCGGACAGTGTGGTGAGCATGTCGACGTATTCGGTGTCGTCGCTGACATCCATGTTGCGGCGCCAGCGCCTGATCATGCGCGTCCTAGCCATACGAAGCCTCCCATGAGGTTTACATTTACTGGCTCTATGTCCATCAACGGTACCGCAGGTATCGCATATTCAAAATGCCCTCTTACTCGATGTGTCAAACTACAACGCTTCGCGGGTCATGTGACGCAGGTCACGACCGCTACTTCGTCCCGAAGTCCCCGGCTGCGGTCATCTCGTCGCCATTGCTCACCGCCGAGAACCCGGCATCGGTCAGTGCACAGTCGGTGATGATCGCGCGGTGGCCCGGGCTGTTCATCCACCAGGCGACCGCAGCGGCAGGGGCAGCGTTGGAGCCGGTGCCCCAGTAGACGACCTCGCCGAGCGCTGCGTACGGCGCATAGCCGGCGTCGGTGACGCGCTGGACCACAGAGGAGCCGTCCGAGCCGGTATGCGCCGCCACTCCGTTCTCGAGCATGTCGTTGGCCTGCCGAGCGGCGGCCGCGGTCAGCTGCGGATTGGCTGCAACGGGGTCGCAGCCGTTCATCTCGCGCGTGGCGTTGATCTGGTTCAACAGCGCGCCGCCTCGGTCGCCGCCGTCTGCCTCGGCCTGCGCCCCGGTGAGCATGGGCGCAACCGTCACCGCCGCTGCGTAGACCAGCGTCGAAGCTATTGCGTGACTGATCACGTGCCCCCGAATTCGGGCTCGAGTTTCAGTTCCCGACCGATATCAGTATGAACTCAGCTCGGTCGATGATTCGGGTGTTCACCTCTTTTCGGGTGTTTTCACACCAACCCTCCCCGCAGAAAGTGCACAAGTCCGGTCACTACTGTTGACCACATGGCCGAACTGAACCTCCCCGCCGACCTCAAGCCTGCCGACGGTCGCTTTGGCTGCGGTCCGTCGAAGGTGCGCCACGAGCAGCTGGCCGCGCTCGCCGCCGCCGGCGATCTGTTCGGCACGTCGCACCGGCAGGCGCCGGTGAAGAACCTGGTCGGGCGGGTCCGCGACGGGGTCCGCCAGCTGTTCTCGGCACCCGAGGGCTACGAGGTCATCCTCGGCAACGGCGGTTCCACGGCATTCTGGGACGCCGCGGCCTTCGGGCTCATCGACAAGCGCTCGCTGCACCTCACCTACGGCGAGTTCAGCTCGAAGTTCGCCTCCGCGGTGAGCAAGAATCCGTTCGTCGGCGACCCGGTGGTCATCAAGGCCGAGCCGGGAAGCGCCCCCAGGCCGCAGTCCGACCCGTCCGTCGACGTCATCGCGTGGGCGCACAACGAGACGTCGACCGGGGTGGCCGTCCCCGTCGAACGACCCGAGGGCTCCGGCGACGCGCTCGTCGTCATCGACGCCACCTCGGCGGCAGGCGGCCTGCCGGTGGACATCACCGACGTCGACGCGTATTACTTTGCGCCGCAGAAGAATTTCGCCAGCGATGGCGGCCTCTGGGTTGCCGTCGTGTCTCCCGCAGCGCAGTCGCGCATCGAGTCGATCGCCGCATCAGGACGCTGGGTGCCCGACTTCTTGTCGCTGCCCATCGCCGTGGAGAACAGCCTGAAGAACCAGACCTACAACACCCCCGCGATCGGCACGCTCATCCTGCTCGCGGAGCAGCTCGACTGGATGCTGGACAACGGCGGGCTGGACTGGGCCGTCAAACGCACCGCCGACTCGTCGCAGCGGCTCTACTCGTGGGCCGAGGCGTCGGAGTTCGCGACGCCGTTCGTCGCTGATCCGGCTCAGCGCTCTCAGGTGGTCGGCACGATCGACTTCTCGGACGACGTCGATGCGGCCGCGGTGGCCAAGGTGCTGCGCGCCAACGGCATCGTCGACACCGAGCCCTACCGCAAACTCGGCCGCAACCAGTTGCGGATCGCGATGTTCACCGCCATCGAACCCGACGACGTCTCGGCACTGACCCGGTGCGTCGACTGGGTGGTGCAACGGCTCTGACCTGGGTAGCTCGGGCGTGTCGGCCGGGTAACAAGCCGATAACACAGTAGGGTGACCTGCTAATCGGGCACAGCGCTGCGGCGCCAGATCTAGCCCGGAGGAGGTCGGCATGCGGGAACTCAAGGTCGTCGGGCTCGACGTTGACGGTAAGCGCATCATTTGCGAAAGCGACGACTCCGAGAAGTTCATCCTGCGCGCTGACGACCGGTTGCGTGCCGCCATTCGTGGCGACAAACCCGGACCCAGCCAATCCCGACTCGATGCCGAGGTTCCAAACGTGCTGCGTCCCAAGGAGATTCAAGCCAGGATTCGCGCCGGCGCATCCATCGAGCAAGTCGCGGAGGCGGCGGGGGTCGACGTATCCCGGGTGGAGCGGTTCGCGCATCCCGTCCTGCTGGAGCGCTCGCGCGCTGCCGAGCTGGCAACGGCTGCCCATCCTGTTCTCGCCGACGGCCCCGCGGTGCTCACGCTGCTGGAGACCGTGACGTCGGCCCTGATCGCCCGAGGCCTCGACCCCGAATCGACGAATTGGGACGCGTGGCGCAACGAGGACGGCCGCTGGACTGTGCAGATGTCCTGGAAGGCGGGGATGTCGGACAACGTCGCGCACTTCCGGTTCACCCCCGGCGCGCACGGCGGCACCGCGACCGCCTTCGACGACGCCGCCTGCGCGCTGATCGACCCCGATTTCGCCAGGCCACTGCGGCCGGTGGCACCCGTCGCCCAACTGGACTTCGAAGAGCCCGCGCCGCAGGTGGAGATCGACGAGCAGCAGCCCGAGCCGCCGAAGCCCGCCCCGACCCGCAAGGGCAAGGGCAAGCCGCCGGTTCCGGCGTGGGAGGACGTGCTGCTCGGCGTTCGCTCCGGCGGCCAGCGCTAACGGAAGATCAGCGCGAGCAGGGTCAGCCACGCGCCTGCGACACCGACGCCGAGACCCAGCACGAACCACCGCAACACCGGCGTCCTGCGCCAACCCCACACCGTCGGCGCGAGGCCTCCGACGGCCACCATGTTCAGGCCGACCGCCACCAGCGGATGCACCCGGATCAACCCCATGCTCAGCACCACGACAGCGCCCGCGGTCACCATCGCGACGAACGCCGCGACCGTCAGCCCCGTTCCCCACGGCGTCGCGTCATCAGTCATCGCGAGACAATCTAACCCGCTCATAGAACGCCAGCGCGGCCGCCGTCGCCACGTTGAGTGAGTCGGTTCCGCGTGACATCGGGATTCGCACCCGGATGTCACTGGCCCGCATCGCGGTTTCGGTCAGACCGGGGCCCTCGGCGCCGACGAGAATCGCGACGCGCTCATCGGCGACGGTGGCCATTGCGTCGGCCAGTGTCTCCGCCACGGGATCGGGCGTCATCGCCAGCAAGCGAAAGCCGTTGTCGCGCAGCGACGAAAGGTCGGCGGGCCATGCAACCGCCCAGGCGTAAGGGACCAGAAGCGCATGTCCCATCGACACCCGCACGGCCCGGCGGTACAGCGGGTCGGCGCACCCGGTGCCGAACACCACGGCGTCGACGCCGAGTCCCGCCGCATTGCGGAAGATCGAGCCCAGGTTCTCGTGATCGTTGACGCCCTCGAGCACGGCGACCGTACGAGCACCACCGAGAACCGCGTCCACGGACAACTCAGCGGGTCGCGGCGCCGCGGCGAGCACCCCGCGATTGAGGTGAAACCCGACCACATCGGCCATCACCTCCGCACTCGCCCGGTAGTACGGGGCGTCGGTGGCGTCCAGGTCGGCTTCCAGTTCGCGCAGCCTGCGGTCGGTGCCCAGCATCGCGCGCGGCCGGAACCTCGACGCCAGCATCCGCTGCACGACGAGCACGCCCTCCGCGATCACCAGACCTTTGCCCGACGGCAGATCGGGCCTGCGGTCGACGCTGTTCAGGTCACGGAAGTCGTCCAGCCGCGGATCGGCGGCATCGTCGACGTCGATGACCGGTGAACTCATCCCCCGCTCTCGTCGACCAGCGCCGACATCAGATCGGCGGCGACGAGCAGTGCCTTGCGCTGTTCGTCGTTGAACCGCGAGAGCCGTTCCTCGAGCCATTCCTGGCTGGCTTTCCGCTCGGCTTCGATCAATTCGGTGCCGCGCGCCGAGACCGACACCAGAACTTGGCGCCCGTCAACCGGATGTGCATCGCGCGCCACGAATCCGAGTTCGGCGAGCGAGGCGATGACGCGGGTCATCGACGGCGGCCTGACGCGTTCGCGAAGCGCCAATGCGCCCGGCGTCATTGCGCCCTCTTTGGCAAGCGTCGACAACGCCGACAACTGCGAAAGGGAAATTGGGGATTCCGGGCGGCGAAACCGCAATTGTCGTGCCAAACGCATGACCGCCAGGGACAAGTCGCTTGCCAACCGAGAGTCGACATCCTTCACAATGCAAAAGAATAGCCAGCCATTCTTCCCGGGCGCAGCAAAACCACGGCGGGCTTCCGTCATCGAGTGCTCCCCGACTAGGTTGGACACCGATGAGCGCCGAATCGCCCCAAGCCGCCGAGCCGGAACCGCCTGCCCTGCCTAGGATCCTGCTCGATCCGCGACCGGTCATCATCGTGATAGCCGCGGGTTGGCTGATCGCCGTGATACTGGCTTTCGCGGTCACCGGGCTACAGGAGTGGCGGCCCATCGCCGTGGCCGGCCTGGGAGTCGGCGCGCTGGGCACCTCGATCTTCCTGCTGCAACGTCGCGCTTCGCGCCGTGGCTCTCGCGGTGCACAGAGCGGATTGAGCTGAACTCCACACCGTTGTCACCATGCACCCAGAAGGAGAACGCAATGGCTGAGCCGTTGTTGCAAGCGCAGATCGATATCAACGCTCCGGTGCCGAAGGTGTGGGCACTGATCTCCGATTTCAAGCGGATGCCCGAATGGAGCCCGCAATGCCGATTGATGAAAGCGCTAGGGCCGCTGCGCCAGGGCACCCGAACGGTCAACCTCAACCGGCGCAATTTTCTGTTCTGGCCGACGACGAGCACGCTCACAGAAGTGATTCCGGAGAAAAAGTTGGCATTCCGGGTCAATACAAACAACACCATTTGGAGTTATGAGCTGGAGCCGATCGCAAACGGCACCCGGGTGGTGGAGAGCCGTAACGCGGAAAACGGGGTAAAACCGTCGGCCAACTTCACGGTGGACAAATTGTTCGGCGGCGTGCCCAACTTCGAACGCGAACTGATCGACGGCATGAACACCTCGCTGGAGCGCATCAAGGCGGCTGCCGAACGTTGACCCGGACACCCGCAGATGAGCAGCGCTTGCGCGACCTCAAGTTGTTGCGGCGCGTTCGCGACCGGATGGACCGCGAGTACGCGCAACCGCTTGACGTCGAGGCGCTCGCTCGCGGGGTGAACATGTCGGCGGGCCACCTGTCGCGGCAGTTCAAGATCGCCTACGGCGAATCGCCGTACTCATATCTGATGACGCGGCGCATCGAGCGCGCGATGGCACTGCTGCGGCGCGGCGATCTGTCGGTCACCGAGGTCTGCTTCGCCGTCGGCTGCTCGTCGCTCGGCACCTTCAGCACCCGGTTCGCCGAATTGGTCGGCATGCCGCCAAGCGCCTACCGCGAACAGACGGCCGGAGCGACACAGGGCATGCCGTCGTGCGTGGAGAAGCAGGTGACAAGACCGATCAGGAATCGAGAAGCACCGATCACGCAGTTGCACTTAGCGTGAGCGACATGGACATCACAATTCACTCGAGCTTCCTCCCCCACGACGACCCGGAGGAATCACTGGCGTTCTACCGCGACGGGCTCGGCTTCGAGGTCCGCCTCGACGTCGGCAGGGACAAGATGCGCTGGATCACCATCGGTCCGCCGAACCAGCCGGACACGTCCGTCGTCCTCTACCCGCCGACCGCGGCTCCCGGCGTCACCGACGACGAGCGCCGCGCCATCGCCGAGATGATGGCGAAGGGCACGTTCGGCACGCTGCTGCTGGCCACCAAGGATCTCGACAGCACCTTCGAAAAGGTGCAGGCCGGCGATATCGAGGTGGTACAGGAGCCGACCGAGCAGCCCTACGGCGTTCGCGACTGTGCGCTGCGCGATCCGGCCGGGAACATGGTCCGCATTCAGGAGCTGCGTTGATGACCGAAGGCGAGCGCGAGTGAGGATCGAAGCGAAGCGAGGACCGGAGCGAGCGGGAGGCGAGGCATGAGCCAAGAACCAGCGAAGAAGATCGACGAACGCATCTCCGAACTCGGCGACTGGCGCGGCGACGTGCTCGCGCGCATCCGCAAGCTCATCAAGCAGGCCGAGCCGGACGTGGTCGAAGAGTGGAAGTGGCGAGGAGTACCCGTCTGGTACCACGACGGAATGATCTGCACAGGTGAGACATACAAGAACTCCGTCAAGGTGACATTCGCGAAGGGCGCCTCGCTGGCCGATCCAGCGGGCCTCTTCAACTCAAGTCTCGACGGAAATACCCGGCGCGCCATCGACATTCACGAACACGACAAGCTCGACGAAAAGGCATTCACGGCGCTGATTCGCGCCGCGGTCGATCACAACGCGTCCTAGCCGTCCTCCGGCGCAGACCACTCACCACCGCTGTCGTCGGCGGGCGGTTCCGCGTCGCTGGGCGCGGGCGGTTCCGCGCCGCTGGGCGCGGGCGGTTCCACGACATCGAGGACGCCGTCGTCGTAGGGATCGAAGAGCGGCGAGCCGCTTCCGGCGGCCGCAGGGGTGTCCGAGTGTGCGCCACAACCGTATTCGGCATCGACGACGTGCCCGTCGGCGGACAGCTCGTTGGAGCACGCCCCGAACATCAGCCCGAGCGCTCCGGCAAGAGGTAGATAGAAGCCGCAGTCACGGCACACCCGGCGGGTGGACCTGGCCATCGCCGAACCCGGCCCGAACTCGCCGTCGTGCCAGCGCTGCGCGGCGTCGGCGCGACCGAGTTCGCCGAGCAGGCGACGCCGGCCCAGCCCCAGCTCGACGGCGACCTCGTCGATCTCCGGATCGCCAGTGGCGGAGAAGCCCTGCACGAGGCGGTGGTCCTCGGGAGGCGTGGCGAGCAGATCGCCGGGGCCGAGATCGCCGGGGCGGAGCCGCTCCTGCCAGGGCACCCACTTCGGCGCCAGCAGAGCCGTCGGGCCCGGCACCAACACCACTTCGCTGATCGTCGCGTGGTCGGCACCGGGATACGCGGCGACGACGACCGCCCACTGCCAGCCCTGATAGCCGGGCATGTTGGCGAGGAACCGATGCGTGGCCGCGTTGGAGTCGTCGAATGTCGCGCCCAGATACTCCCCGACGCGGTCACCGCTGTGCTCGATGATCGCCGTGCGCGCCTGATCGACGGCGCCCAGCAGCACCGCCTCCAGGTCCGCCGGTCGCTCGGTCACCGGCGCGGCCGAGCCGCCCTCGGTGGATTCCGTCACGCTGTCCACGCAGTTAATAGTGCCTGACCGGCGTGCGCGGAGCCACACCGGTCGGCTGCACGCCGCCGTCATCGAGATGGGGGACAATCGTTTGCGTGACCGGATCGCGGCGTGACCACCGAGGCCCGGCGGGCCAGCGTGATCCCCGCTACTACCCGCCGCGACCGCCCGCGGACCACGGTGACGAACATCCCGGGATGGCGAACTACCCCAGCGATGGGGTGAATTACCGACGTCAGCGCCGCTCTTCCACACCGAGCGCGAACCGGTACTTGCCGGACCTCGAGGAGCGGTCATCCAACCGCAGCGACCCGCCTCCGGGCATCGGCTCGGCTGCGGGCCGCGGCGCCAACAGCGGCCCCCGCTCGGCGGCGCAGCGCAGCCGCGAGATGGGCTCGAAGATGTACGGCCTCTTTTACCGCGCCGCCACCGCCGACGGCGCCGACAAGTCGGGCCTGACCGCGCTGACCTATCCGGTGATGGCCAACTTCGCGGTCGACTCCGCGATGGCGGTGGCGCTCGCCAACACCCTCTTCTTCGCGGCGGCATCAGGGGAGAGCAAGAGCAAGGTTGCGCTGTACCTGCTCATCACGATCGCGCCGTTCGCGGTCATCGCGCCACTGATCGGCCCGGCGCTGGACCGTCTGCAACACGGCCGACGGGTGGCGCTGGCAGCATCGTTCGCGCTGCGCACGGGCCTGGTCCTGGTGCTCATCGCCAACTACGACGGCGCGACCGGCAGCTATCCGTCGTGGGTGCTCTATCCGTGTGCGCTCGGAATGATGGTGCTGTCCAAGTCATTCAGCGTGCTGCGCAGCGCGGTCACACCGCGTGTGCTTCCGCCGACCATCGACCTCGTTCGAGTGAACTCGCGGCTGACGGTGTTCGGCCTGCTGGGCGGGACCATTGTCGGCGGCGCGATCGCCGCTGGGGCGGAGTACCTGTTCAACCTGCTGCACATGCCCGGCGCACTCTACGTCATCGTCGCCCTGACACTGGCCGGTGTTGCACTGTCGATGCGCATACCGAAGTGGGTCGAGGTCACCGAGGGCGAAGTCCCCACCACGCTGAGCTATCACGGCGGCTCAGACCGGACCGCTCGCGCCGACGGCGGAGAACTGCGCCGTCACCCGCCGCGGTCGTCCGGCCCCCGGCCCGCACGACAACCGCTGGGCCGCAACATCATCACCTCACTGTGGGGTAACTGCGCCATCAAGGTGATGGTCGGCTTCCTCTTCCTGTATCCCGCGTTCGTCGCCAAGTCGCACGACAAGAGCGGATGGGAACAGTTGATGATTCTCGGGCTGATCGGCGCGGCCGCGGCGATCGGCAACTTCGGCGGCAACTATGCGAGCGCGCGGCTGCAGCTGGGGCATCCGGCGCAGTTGGTGGTGCGCAGTTCGATCGCCGTCACCGCGGTCGCCCTGGCCACCGCGCTGACCGGCAAGCTGTTGGTGGCCGCGCTGGCCGCCCTCGTCACATCCGCGGCGAGTGCGATCGCGAAGGCGTCGCTGGACGCGTCGCTGCAGAACGATCTGCCCGAGGAGTCGCGCGCCTCGGCATTCGGCCGATCGGAATCGCTGTTGCAGCTGGCATGGGTGGCAGGCGGTGCGACGGGTGTGCTCGTGTATACCCAACTGCACATTGGCTTTACGGCCATCTCGGCCATCCTGATCCTCGGCCTGGCGCAGACGATCGTCAGCTACCGCGGCAACTCGCTGATCCCCGGCCTCGGCGGCAACCGGCCGGTCCTCGCGGCGCAGGAGGGCGGTCACTACGACTCCTGGACGGTGCCGCGGCAGTGAAAAAAGGTTTGGCGGTGCTGGCCACTGTCACGGTGCTGGCCGCTGCGGCCACCGGCGTGCTGGTCTGGCGGCTGAGCCGCACCCCGCCGCCGAAGCACCCCGAGATCAGCGCGTACACCCATGGCCAGCTGGTGGTCGTCGGCCCCTACAAGTACTGCGACGTGTTGAATCCCACCCACTGCGAAGTGCCAAAAGCCATGGGGGAACTCACCGTAACGTCACGCAACCCGGTGCAGCTGTCGGTCCCGGAGGCTATCTGGGCTGCGCCGTGGGTGTTGCTGCGCGCCTACGAAGGTCCCGACGACAGCCTCGTCGAGACATTCGCGCCGAACGCCAAACGCGCCGTGACCATCCCCACCGTCGACCCGCGCCGCGGCCGGCTCACCGGCATCGCCGTCGAACTGCCGACCCTGGTGCGCGACGAGCAGGGCAACGAGTTCCCGGTGCCGCACGCGGAGTGGTCGGTCAGCACCGTCTGGTCCTAACCGGCGGAGTGGCCCTCGGGTACGCGTTCGCCCTCTCGCGTCGGTCCCGGTGGCGTCCCGTTACCAAACGGCTTGCCGCCCAACGCCTCCCGACCGTGCGGGGTCAGCCAGTTGGACAGGTCGGGACCCTTGGGGACGATGCGGGTCGGGTTGATGTCGGCATGCACGATGTAGTAGTGCTGCTTGATCTGGACGAAGTCGATGGTGTCGCCGAAGCCGGGCGTCTGGAACAGGTCGCGGGCATAGGCCCACAGCGCAGGCATCTCGTCGAGCTTGGACCGGTTGCACTTGAAGTGGCCGTGATAGACCGGATCGAACCGCGCCAGCGTGGTGAACAACCGGACGTCGGCCTCGGTGATGGTGTCGCCCACCAGAAACCGCTGGTTCTCCAGCCGCTCGTTGAGCCAGTCCAAGGCCGTGAACAACCGGTCATAGGCGCTGTCGTAGGCGTCCTGTGAGCCCGCGAACCCGCATCGGTATACGCCGTTGTTGACCTCGGTGTAGATCCGCTTGGCCACCTCGTCGATCTCGTCGCGCAGCGCAACGGGATACAGCTCCGGCGCGCCGTCGCGGTGATAGGCGGTCCATTCGGTGGACAGGTCGAGCGTCATCTGGGCGAAGTCGTTGGTGACGACCTGTCCGGTTGGCACCTCGACGATCGCGGGCACCGTGATGCCCTTCGGGTAGTCCGGGACGCGGGCGAAGTACGCGTCCTGCAGCCGCGGGATCTTTAGCACCGGGTCGATGCCGCCAGGGTCCAGGTCGAAGGTCCAGCTGCGCTCGTCGTGCGTCGGCCCGCAAAAGCCGATGGACAGCACGTCTTCCAGGCCAAGCAGCCTGCGCACGATGATCGCGCGGTTGGCCCACGGGCAGGCCCGCGCGACGATCAGCCGGTACCGACCTGGCTCGACGGGGTAACCGTCGGCGCCGTCAGCTGTGATGCGGGTGGTGATGTAGTCGGTGTCGCGGTTGAACTCGCCGCCGCCGGAGACATATGCAGCCATGCCCTCAAGCATGCCCCGAGCGCCGAGCGTGAAGCTACTGCGAGAAATCGCGCGAAATCTCGCAGTGAGTACACGTTCGCCGAGCGACTACGCGTCCAGTTCGCGGGCGACGGCCTTGACCACTTCACTCACGCGGCGGGCCACCTTGCGGTCCGGATACTTCCCCTTGCGCAGCTCGGGCTGCACCGCACCCTCGAGCAGCGTGATCATGTCCTCGACCATGCCGTGCAGCTCGTCGGGCGTGTGCTTGTGCTCAGCAGCGGCGGCTTCGCGACGCGTCCTGGTCAGGCTCGGCGGCGGGTCGATGATCTTCAGGCTCAACGCTTGCGGCCCGCGACGGCCCGCGGCCACACCGAACTCGACTCTCTGGCCGGCCTTCAGGCCCTCGACACCGGCAGGCAACGCCGAGGACCGGACGTAGACGTCCTCGCCTTCCTCCTGGGACAGAAAGCCGAAGCCCTTGTCGGCGTCGTACCACTTCACCCGGCCGGTCGGCACTGGTCTCACCTCACATAAGGAAAGCGTCCCGCCTTTCTGCGCAGGGACGCCGCGATGTGGTGATCCTACTCGGACCGCCATGCAACCAGCACCCCTGTTTATCGGTAGGCTGAAAGACCGCTGGAGGAAGAGATGCGCCTGATACTGAACATCATTTGGCTGGTCTTTGGCGGCCTGTGGCTGGCGCTCGGCTACCTGGTCGCGGCGCTCGTCTGCTTCGTCCTCATCATCACGATTCCGTTCGGGTTCGCCGCCCTGCGCATCGCGTCCTACGCGCTGTGGCCGTTCGGCCGGACCATCATCGACAAACCCGGCACCAGGCCCGGCGCGCTGGTCGGCAATGTCATCTGGGTCATCCTGTTCGGGCTGTGGCTGGCGATCGGCCACGTGATCACCGCGCTGGCGATGGCCATCACGATCATCGGCATCCCGCTGGCGCTGGCCAACCTCAAACTCATCCCGGTCTCACTGGTGCCGCTGGGCAAGGAGATCGTGCCCGCCGACTCGCTCAAGGCGCCGGCATGACCGTCACGTCGCTGGGTGTGCCGTCCGTGTACCGCCCGATCGAGGGGGCGCCTGTCGACGGCCCGCTCGTCGACACGTACGGCCGGGTCGCGACCGATCTGCGGGTATCGCTGACCGACCGCTGCAACCTGCGGTGCACCTACTGCATGCCCGCCGAGGGGCTGGACTGGATGCCGGGCGGGCAGCTGTTGACCTCCGCCGAGCTGACCCGGCTGCTGCGCATCGCCGTCACCCGCCTCGGCGTCACCCGCGTCCGCTTCACCGGCGGCGAACCGCTGGTGGTCAAGCAGCTCGAGGAGGTCGTGGCCGCGACGGCCGCACTGCGACCCCGCCCCGAAATCATGTTGACCACCAACGGAATTGGGCTCGACCGCCGCGCTGCCGGCCTGAAGCGGGCCGGGCTGGACCGCATCAATGTGTCGCTGGACACCGTCGACGCCGAGCGCTTCACCCACATCACCCGCCGCGACCGGCTCTCCGATGTGCTGGCGGGGCTTACCGCGGCTCATCGAGCGGATCTGCGGCCGGTGAAGGTGAACGCCGTGCTCGACCCGACGACCGGGCTCGACGACGCGGTGTCCCTGCTGCGGTTCTGCGTCGACCACGACTATCAACTGCGCATCATCGAGCAGATGCCGCTGGACGCCGGCCATGAGTGGTCACGCGGCGCAACGCTTGGCGCCGACGACGTCCTGGCGGCCCTTCGGCAACACTTCAGGCTGACGCCAGACACGGCGCCCCGCGGTTCGGCGCCTGCGCAGCTGTGGCTGGTCGATGGCGGACCCGCGAAGGTCGGCATCATCGCGTCGGTGTCGCATGCGTTCTGTTCGGACTGCGACCGCACCCGGCTGACCGCCGACGGCCAGGTTCGTAGCTGCCTGTTCTCCCGCGAGGAGACGGATTTGCGCGGCCTGATGCGCTCCGGCGCCGCCGACGACGCCGTCGAGGCCGCGTGGCGGGCCACGATGTGGGCCAAGCCCGCGGGCCACGGCATCAACGACCCGGATTTCGTGCAGCCGGACCGGCCGATGAGCGCGATCGGCGGATGACCGACACCACGTCGACAATGACGATGCAGGTCACCGTCCGCTACTTCGCCGCGGCCCGGGCAGCCGCAGGCGCGGAGATCGAAACCGTGGGCGTCGCGCCGGGCACCACCGTCGCCGGACTCGTCGAGACACTTGCCGCCCGCGGCCCGGAGCTTGCCCGGGTGCTGCAACGGTGTTCGTTTCTGCGCGACGAAATCGCGGTGCGCGACGAGGCCACCGAGCTGTCCGACGGCCAGACGATCGATGTGCTCCCGCCCTTTGCCGGCGGTTAAAAGTGATTTGCGTCACATAACGAAATGGTCACAAGCTGGCTACGGAGTGGTGGAGCACGATATGCACCAGCGCAAACACCCGAAACTCCTGCGGTTTTAGAACCCTTTTAGGATTTGCCGACCAGCGAAACGCCGCGCCGAGCAAAAAATGACTTCAACGTCGGAACCGGTTACGTTCTTCCGCAAGCCAGTCGGCCCTCATCGGCTGGCCCTTCCTGTCTGATAGCGCCGAGCTCCATCCGTCGGGTCAGGGATACGAACAACAACTGGGATGGAGGCGGGGGACCCACCGGTCCACCGAAAATAAGGACCTGGAGCCGCTTGCGGCTCCTTGGGGTGAAGCCGAAGCCGTTGTCACTGAACGGATCGGCCGGGCAACCTCTCCAGCCCGAACCCGACAGCTGACCTCGTGGGCGCATTAGAGAGGACTTAACGCATCCATGAGTGGACGACATCGTAAACCCACTGCATCGGCAAAATCAGTAGCGAAAGTCGCCTTCACGGGCGCAGTCATCGGCAGTGGAGGCCTCGCACTGGCAGGGCATGCCGGCGCCGCCACCGATAGCGAATGGGACAAGGTCGCCCGGTGCGAATCCGGCGGCAACTGGGCCATCAACACCGGTAACGGTTATCAGGGCGGCCTGCAGTTCTCGCCAAGCACGTGGAGGTCGCACGGTGGCGGCGAGTACGCCCCGTCCGCGCAGATGGCCACCAAGGACGAGCAGATCGCGGTCGCCGAGCGCGTGCTTGCCTCCCAGGGCCGCGGCGCGTGGCCGGTCTGCGGCACGGGCCTTTCCGGCGCCACCCCGCGCAACGTCGTCAACGACACTCAGCAGGCTGTCGACAACGCCAAGCAGGCTGTCGACGGCGCTATCGACGCCGTGGGCCTGAACGGCGAGCTGCCTCCACCGCCGCCGCCGTTCGACCCCTTCGCGCCGCCTCCGGCACCCGAGGAGGCTCCGATCGATGCGATGGCCGCCCCTCTGTCGGACGCGCCGCCGCCTCCCCCGCCCGCCCCCGAGCTGCCGCCACCGCCGACGCCCGACATCCAAGCGGTCGCATTCGACGCGCCGCTGCCTGATGCACCGGCTCCTGAGGCACCCGTCGTCGACGCCACGCTGCAGGCACCGGCACCCGATGCCCCACCCGCACCCGCCGAGGACGTGAACCTCGAGGCGGTCGCGCCTGACTGGGACGTCGCGCAGGTTCCCGCGGACGGACCGCAGACATGGTCGCTGCACACCGCACCGCTGCCGCTCGACCCGGCGCTGGCCGATCCGGCAAATGCCGGCACCTCGCCAGCCGATCCGCTGGCGCCGCTCACCGCGGTCGACGTCCCGGCGCCGGCATTCGACGCGGCCAACCAGGCGATGTCTGGTCAGCTGCCCACGCCCCCGGATGGCATGTCCCATCTGGCGAGCCCCGACAACCTGCCGACGGGCACCACGATGGACTCCTCGGAGTTGCCGTCGCAGAGCCCCAATGTCGGGTACCTCAAGGAACTCTGGCATGCGATCCAGACGCAGGACATCACCGGTAAGAACGCCCTGCTGGCGCTGACCCAGCGCCCGCTGACCACGCCAGCGCAGGAGAATGTCAACGGTCCCGGACTTGGTCCCGCTCCCAGTGCAGAGGTTCCGCCGCTGCCCGTCGACGCGGCGCAGCCGCAGGCTTAGTCCGAACCTCGGCTAGGCGGAGTTCACCCATTCGTCGGAGCCGTCGGCGAAGAACTGGTGCTTCCACACCGGTAGTCGGGCTTTGACGGTGTCCACCAACCGGGCACAGGTGTCGAACGCTGCCTGCCGATGGTCGGCCGCGACCGCGGCCACCAAAGCGGCGTCACCGATCTCGAGGGTGCCGATCCGGTGGCTGACAGCGATCGCCCGCACCCCGCGCGAGTCGGCCGCGATCTCCGCGGCCACATCGGCAAGCGTCTGCTGCGCAGAAGGGTGGGCGGAATACTCCAGTCTCGTCACGCCACGCCCGCCGTCGTGGTCGCGGACGACCCCGGAGAACCCGACGACGGCGCCTGCAGCCTGATGTCCGACCAGCGCCTCGTGGTCGGACAGTTCGATTGTGTGCTCGGTCAGGTCGGCACGCAGCACGATGGCCGTCATCGCGAATGGTCCTTGCCCGCAAGCTGATCCAGCGCATGTTCGAGGACGTCGTCAAGCACTCCGAGACCGTCTTTGACCCCGCCCGTGGAGCCGGGCAGGTTCACGATCAAGATGCCGTTCCTGACACCGCATACCCCGCGCGACAGCACGGACGTCGGCACGTGCGGCAGACCCGATAGACGGATCGCATCGGCGAGTCCCGGGATCTGGTAGTCGACGATGTGCTCGGTCGCATCGGCGGTGCCGTCGGTCGGCGAGATCCCGGTGCCCCCCGATGTCAGGATCAGGTGCGGCCGTTGTTCGAGCGCGGCATAGAGCGCCTGCGGCACCGACGCGCCGTCGGGCACCACCGTCGGCGGCGGCACGTCGTATCCACGCTGCGCCAGCCAGTCGACGATCAGCGGTCCCGTGCGGTCCTCGTAGACGCCGGCCGCCGCGCGCGTCGAGGTGATGATCACCCGTGCAGACCGCGTCACGACCGCTCCCATGTGCCGGTTTTGCCGCCCTCTTTGCGCAGCACCCGGATGTCGTCGATGCGTGCCGCCGGGTCGACGGCTTTGAGCATGTCGTAGAGCGTCAGCGCCGCCACGCTGACCGCCGTCAGCGCCTCCATCTCCACCCCGGTCCGGTCGGTGCTGAGCACCGTGGCGGTGACCTCCACCTCGGCCGCCCCGATCTCGAATTCGACGTCGACACCGGTCAGCGCCAACTGGTGACACAGCGGGATCAGCTCGCTCGTTCGTTTGGCCGCGAGAATGCCCGCAACCCGGGCAGTGGCAAGCGCGTCACCCTTGGGCAACCCGCCCGTGGCGATGAGCTCGACGACGTCGGCCCGCGTGCGCAGTGTGCCCGCCGCGACGGCGGTGCGTTTGGTGGCGTTCTTGGCGGTCACGTCGACCATGTGCGCCGCACCGGATTCATCCAGGTGCGAAAGCGGTGACCCGGGCGAGCCGGGCAAGTCGGCTCCGGCCACCGCTACCGGTTGATGATCGTGACCGGGTGTGTGTACGGCACATCCTCGGACGGCAGCGGGAAGGTCAGGTCCCCGAACGGCGACAGCGCGCCGGTGCGGTCGGCGGCCAGCTCGCTGATCGGGTGATCGTCTTCGCCCTGGGTTTCCGGCCAGCCGGGGTCGACATAACGGGTCTTCTTGTCTGCCACGCTCCATATTGTGGCAGGCGCCGCGACCGGTGGCGAGACCGGCGGGCTGCTTTACGCTGGTCAGCAATGACCGAACACAATTCGGGCACCCCGCTGGGCGCCTGGCTGGCCGATTTGCCTGACGAACGGCTGATCCGCCTGCTGGAGTTGCGACCCGACCTGACCCAGCCTCCGCCCGGCAGCATTGCGGCGCTCGCGGCCCGCGCGCAGTCGCGCCAATCCGTCAAGGCCGCCACCGACGAGCTCGACTTCCTGCGGTTGGCGGTGCTCGACGCGCTGCTGACGCTGCACGCCGACACCACACCCGTGGAGCTGGGCAAGCTGACCGCGCTGATCGGCGATCGCGCCGGTGAGGATGCCGTCGCCGCGGCGCTCGACGACCTCCGCGAGCGCGCGCTGGTGTGGGGCGACTCCGAGGTCCGCGTCGCGGCGGAGGCGTCGGCGGGCCTGCCCTGGTATCCGGGACAGGCGGTCCTCGAGGGCGCCGACCACACCGCCGACGAGATCGCCGACCGGCTGGCGGCCATCGACGAGCCGCAGCGGGAACTGCTGCGGCGCCTGACCGAAGGCTCGCCGGTGGGCAGGACCCGCGACGCGGCCCAGGGCACGCCGGCCGACCGGCCCGTGCAGCGGCTGCTCGCGGCGGGTCTGCTGCGGCAGGTCGACGCCGAGACCGTCATCCTGCCGCGCCTGGTCGGCCAGGTGCTGCGCGGCGAGTTGCCCGGACCGGTCGAGTTGACCCCGCCCGATCCCGTGGTGTCGACGACTACCGCCGCCGATGTCGACGCGGTCGCGGCGGGCGCGGTCATCGACCTGCTTCGCGAAGTCGAGGTGGTTCTCGAAACCCTCGGTGCCACACCGGTTCCCGAGCTTCGCAGCGGCGGGCTCGGCGTCCGCGACGTCAAGCGGCTGACGAAGCTGACCGGAGTCGACGAGCAGCGCCTCGGTCTGATCCTCGAGGTGTCGGCGGCCTCCGGACTGATCGCGGCGGGCCTACCCGACCCCGACCCGCTGGAAGGCACAGGACCGTACTGGGCGCCGACGGTGGCGACCGACCGGTTCGTCGAGTCGCCCGTCGCGGCACGATGGCATCTGCTTGCGTCCACCTGGCTGGACCTGCCCGCCAGGCCCGGGCTGATCGGCGGACGCGGACCCGATGGCAAACCTTATGCGGCCCTTTCTGATTCGCTGTACTCGACGGCTGCCCCGCTGGACCGTCGGTTGTTGCTCGGCGTGCTCGCCGACCTACCCGTCGGCGCCGGCGTCGACGCAGCCGAAGCGTCGCGGGCGATGACCTGGCGCCGTCCGCGATGGGCGGTGCGGCTACAGCCCCAGCCCGTCGGAGCCCTGCTGACCGAGGCGCACACGCTCGGCATCATCGGCCGCGGCGCGATCACCGGCCCGGGTCGCAAGCTGCTGGCCGGGGACGAAACCACCGTTGACTCGATGACGAAGGTGCTGCCCGAGCCCATCGACCACTTCCTGGTGCAGGCCGACTTCACGGTGATCGTGCCGGGGCCGTTGGAACGCGATCTCGCCGAACAACTGGCGGCGGTGGCCACGGTGGAATCGGCGGGCGCGGCGATGGTGTACCGGATCAGCGAGCCGTCCATCCGGCGCGCACTCGACACGGGACGGACAGCGGGCGAACTGCATGCGCTGTTTCAGCGACATTCCAAAACGCCTGTGCCGCAAGGGCTGACATATCTGATCGACGACGTCGCGCGCAGGCACGGACAGCTGCGGGTCGGTATGGCCGCCTCGTTCGTCCGGTGCGAGGACCCCGCACTGCTGGCCCAGGCCGTCGGCGCCCCCGCCGCCGAGCAGATAGAGATGCGGCTGCTCGCGCCGACCGTCGCGGTGTCGCAAGCTCCGATCTCCGAAGTGCTGGCGGCGCTGCGCAATGCGGGCTTCGCTCCGGCGGCCGAGGATTCCACGGGCACGATCGTCGACATCCGGGCCCGCGGCTCCCGGGTGCCTGCGCCGCCGCATCGTCGGGTGCCGCGGTCCGTGCCCGCCCCCGCCGGTCAGACGCTGAGCGCGATCGTGGCGGTGCTGCGCAAGGTGGCCGCCCAGCCGTTCGCCAACATGCGGATCGACCCGGCCGTGGCCATCTCGCAGCTGCAGGAGGCGGCCCGGCTGCAGAACTCGGTGGTTATCGGTTACGTCGATCCGGCGGGGGTGGCCACCCAGCGTGTCGTCGCACCTGTGAGCGTCCGCGGCGGGCAGCTGACCGCCTACGATCCCGCGACCGGGCGGGTCAGGGAGTTCGCCATCCATCGCGTGACGTCGGTGGTATCGGCCGACGACGCCTGAGTGATTCAGCGAGCTCACAGAACCGTTGGTGAACATGTCTTTGTGACAACAGCGTTAAGTGCGGCTGCGCAGGCGCCTGGCGGATACCGCGGTGGTTTGTCGCTGCTGCATGGCTGGCTGCCGCCGACGATATGGGCGGTCGCCGCCGTGGCGCTGCTGCTGGCGATCGGGTGGAGATCGCGACGGTGGCGCTTCATCTGGCTGCCCGTCGCCGTTGGCGTCGGTCTGATCCTGGCGGGCGTGACGCACTGGTTCATCGATTCCGAGGGACTAGCCGGAGATCCTGCACCGTCCTCGCTGTACATCTGGGTGGGGCTGACGGGGATGGCGCTGGCGGTCGCGGTGCTCGGCTGGCGCGCCGACCTATGGTGGCGACGCTCGGTGTCGCTGGTGGCGGTACTCCTGTGCCTGCTGAGTGCCGGCGTGTCACTGAACCTGTGGGTCGGTTACTTCCGAACCGTCCAGGCGGCATGGGGCGAGCTGACCGCCGGGCCACTGCCCGACGAGACCGACCTCGACACCGTCATGGCGATGCGCGGCAAGGGCGCTCCTGCGCACGGGGCGCTGGTACCGGTGGACATTCCCAGTGGCGCATCAGGCTTCAAACACCGCACTGAGCTGGTGTACCTGCCCCCTGCGTGGTTCGCTGCCGACGCCCCGAAGCTGCCAGTGGTCATGATGATCGCCGGTGAGTTCAACACGCCGTCGGACTGGCCGCGCACCGGCGACGCGATCACGCGAATCGACACATTCGCGGCTGCCCATAACGGCAATGCACCGGTGTTCGTTTTCGTCGACGTGGGCGGCTCGTTCAACAACGACACCGAGTGCGTCAACGGGCCCCGCGGCAATGTGGCCGACCACCTCACCAAGGACGTGCCGCCCTATGTGTCGGACACTTTCGGCGTCCAAAACACCGATTGGGGTGTCGTCGGGTGGTCGATGGGTGGCACGTGCGCGGTCGACCTCACCGTGATGCACCCGCAGTTGTTCAGCACCTTCGTCGACATCGCGGGCGACACCGGGCCCAACGCCGGAACCAAGGAGCAGACGATCGCGCGGATCTTCGGCGGCGATGCCGACGCGTGGGCCACCTACGACCCGACCACGGTGATCACCAAACACGGTCCGTACCAAGGGGTCTCGGGGTGGTTCGCGATCTCCTCCGACGCGCCGCAGCAGCACAAGGGCGGCTTCGGAAACCCCAGTGGCACCGGGCTGGGCGGACAGGACGCCGCGGGAATGCCCAGCGACCAGACCGATGCCGCCAACTCACTGTGCAAGCTGGGCCGGGCCAACGGCATTGCATGCGCGGTCGTCGCGCAACCGGGCCGCCACGACTGGCCGCTGGCGGCCGACGTGTTCACCGCGTCGCTGCCGTGGTTGGCAGGCCAGATCGGCACACCGGGCGTCCCGAAGATCCCGTTACCGGGTCAGGGCGGCCCAGCAGGCACCCCGTTACAGGCCGCCACCCACTGACCCCCGGGACGCTAAGTCCCGCGAGTTGGGGGCACCTCCCCGCGAGCGTGCATGTTTGCACACGACACGCCGCGGAAAAACAGCAGTTCACGCACGCTCGTTGAAGGGCCCGTCAGTGCCGTCGGGATAATGGATCGAATGACCGCCCGAAGACGACCGCGAGTGAGGATCGCAGCGAGGCACGAGCGAGGACCGTTGGGCCCACGCCAGCAGGGCAGGGGACGAGTGGGAGTCGAGGCATGACGGACGGCCCCCTCATCGTGCAGTCCGACAAGACGGTCCTGCTCGAAGTCGACCACGAGCAGGCGGGCGCGGCACGCGCGGCGATCGCTCCGTTCGCCGAACTCGAGCGTGCGCCCGAACACGTGCACACCTACCGGATCACTCCGCTGGCGCTGTGGAACGCACGCGCGGCGGGACACGACGCCGAGCAGGTCGTCGACGCGCTGGTGTCGTTCTCCCGCTACGCGGTGCCGCAGCCTCTGCTGGTCGACATCGTCGACACGATGGCCCGCTACGGGCGGCTCCAGCTGGTGAAGAGCCCGGTTCATGGCCTGACGCTCGTGAGTTTCGACCGCGCGGTCCTCGAGGAGGTGCTGCGCAACAAGAAGATCGCGCCGATGCTGGGTGCCCGCATCGACGACGACACCGTGGTGGTGCACAACAGCGAGCGCGGCCGGGTCAAGCAGATGCTGCTCAAGATCGGTTGGCCCGCCGAGGATCTGGCCGGTTACGTCGACGGCGAGGCACATCCGATCAGCCTGAAACAGGACGACTGGCACCTGCGCGACTACCAGGAGATGGCCGCCGACTCGTTCTGGGAGGGCGGATCCGGTGTTGTCGTGCTGCCGTGCGGGGCGGGCAAGACGCTGGTCGGTGCGGCGGCGATGGCCAAGGCGGGCGCGACGACGCTGATCCTGGTCACCAACACCGTCGCGGGCAGGCAATGGAAGCGCGAGCTGATGAACCGCACGTCGCTGACCGAGGAGGAGATCGGCGAGTACTCCGGCGAGAAGAAGGAGATCCGCCCGGTCACCATTGCGACATATCAGGTGATCACGCGTCGCACGAAGGGCGAGTACCGGCACCTCGAACTCTTCGACAGCCGTGACTGGGGCCTGATCATCTACGACGAAGTCCACCTGCTTCCTGCGCCGGTCTTCCGGATGACCGCCGACCTCCAGTCCCGGCGCCGCCTGGGGCTGACGGCCACGCTGATCCGCGAGGACGGCCGCGAGGGCGATGTGTTCAGCCTGATCGGCCCGAAGCGGTATGACGCGCCGTGGAAGGACATCGAGGCTCAGGGGTGGATCGCGCCCGCGGAGTGCATCGAGGTGCGTGTGACGATGACCGACAACGAGCGGATGCTCTACGCCGTCGCCGAACCCGACGAACGCTACAAGCTGTGCTCGACGGTGCACAGCAAGATCGCGGTGGTGAAGTCGATCCTCGAGCGTCATCCCGGTGATCAGACCCTGGTGATCGGCGCCTACCTCGATCAGCTCGACGAGCTGGGCGAGGAGCTGAATGCTCCGGTCATCCAAGGGTCCACGAAGACCGCGGAGCGCGAGGCGCTGTTCGACGCGTTCCGCCGCGGCGAGATCTCCACACTCGTAGTCTCGAAGGTGGCGAACTTCTCCATCGACCTGCCGGAAGCCAATGTGGCAGTTCAGGTTTCGGGCACATTCGGGTCACGGCAGGAAGAGGCGCAACGGCTCGGCAGGCTGCTGCGGCCGAAGGCCGACGGCGGCGGGGCGATCTTCTATTCCGTGGTCTCGCGCGACAGCCTGGACGCCGAATACGCCGCGCACCGCCAGCGCTTCCTGGCCGAGCAGGGCTACGGCTATGTGATCAAGGACGCCGACGACCTGTTGGGCCCGGCGATATGACGGTTCGTCGCGTCATGCCGATCCTCACCGTGCCTGATGTCGAGGCCGCGCGCGAGGCATTCGTCGAGGTGCTGGGGCTGAGGGAAGTGATGAACCTCGGCTGGATCGCAACATTCGCCGACGACGATCTTCGACACCAGGTGAGCTTGATGACAAGGGATGCGACGGCACCGGTCAACCCGAACGTCTCGATTGAGGTCGACGATGTCGACGCCGCCCACCGCGCCGCGGTGGACGCCGGGCTCGAGATCGTGCATCCGCTCAGCGACGAGGAGTGGGGCGTGCGGCGTTTCTTCTTCGCGGATCCAGCAGGGAACGTTGTCAACGTGCTGAGCCACGCACAGTTGAACGGCTAGACGTGCGACCCGACCGGTTTCACGACGGTCAGTAGGACGGCCGAGTCTTCGAGCGCATGCAACCCGTGCCGGGACGACGGGATCACGATGTGATCGCCCGCCGACCCCTCCCAGCCCGCCTGCGCATTGGTGACGCGCACCCTGCCCTGCAATACGTGCAACGTCGCCTCACCGGGACTCTCGTGGTCGTGCAGGGCGCTGCCCGCCGTCAACGCGATCAGAGTCTGGCGCAGCGAGTGCTCGTGGCCGCCGTAAACGGTGTGCGAGCTGCGGCCGCTGCTGGCCGCCCGTGCTGTCTCGAGATGCTCCCGCGCGAGCGCGGTGAGTGAAACCTTGTTCATCCCGGCATCCTTCTTCAGACGATCGGACATGCAATCGAGCGTTTGGACCATGGTTCGTCTCGGTTCGGGGCTGTTGAGTCGAACCATGACCAACAACACCATTCTCGTCATCGGAAGCACCGGCAAGACGGGAAAGCGCGTCGCCGATCAACTCGAACGCCGCGGGATCCCCGTGCGGCACGGCTCCCGCTCGTCGAATACCCCGTTCGACTGGGAGGACCAGCAGACCTGGGCGCCCGCGCTGGCCGGCGTCGGCAAGGTCTACATCACCTACTACCCGGACCTGGCCGTGCCCGGCTCCGTCGACGCGGTCTCTGCTCTCACCGATCTGGCCAGGCACGCCGGCGTGCGCCATATCGTGCTGCTCTCCGGCCGCAACGAGACCGAAGCCGAGCGGGCCGAGGACGTCGTCAGGGCGTCGGGTCTTCCGTGGACGATCGTCCGGTGTGCGTTCTTCTCGCAGAACTTCGACGAAGGCGCCTGGCTCGACGAGGTGCTCGCTGGCGCGGTGTCGCTGCCTGTGGACGACGCACAGGAGCCGTTCGTGGACGTCGACGACGTCGCCGACGTCGTGGTCGGCGCGCTGACCGACGATCGCCATGTCGGCCAGCTCTACGAACTGACCGGGCCGCGGCTGATGCGCTTCCGGGACGCGGTGGCCGAGATCGGCAAGGCCGCGGGGCGTGACATCGCATTCGTGTCGGTGCCGATCGACGAGTACACCGCGATGCTCACCGAATGGGGTCTGCCGCAGGACTTCATCTGGCTGCTGAACCACCTCTTCACCGAAGTGCTCGGCAGCAAGGCACAGCTCGCCGACGGTGTGCAACGCGCACTCGGGCGCGAACCCCGGGACTTCGCCGACTATGCCCGCGAGGCCGCAGCGTCCGGTGTGTGGACCCCGCGGGCCGGATGACGCTTCCATTCACGGTGATCGAAAAGTCAGTCGTGCAGGAAACGCGTCCGAAGGTTTTCTTTGAGCTTCTGCACCTCTGCAAGCCGCTCACGAAACCGGGCCAACGAATCCGGCGGCCGGTGGTGCTGACTTTCGCCCCTCTCGCAACGCGCTAACCAGCGCGTCTCGGCCAGCATGATGAGCTGCTCGAGCTCGTCGGCCTCACTTTGGAGAAGCTGCATGAACAACCGGGCCTGCGCCACATCGGCGGTGTGCGCGGGCCGCGACAGTGGGCTCCGTCGATACGAGGTGGCGTGCACCACGGGATCATCACCGACGCGGCGGTTTTACGCGACCTCACAGGATTCACCGCGGCTTTGCGAATCCGACCGATGATCGTCACCAGAACTTCACGTTCACGCGGGTGACCACACACACGCGGGGGCGAGCGGCTAGCCTCGTGACTCATGACACGACGGAGAATCGCCGGGGCGGCGATCGCAGGCGCGGTCATCGGTTTCGGCGCGCTTGGCGCGGCGGCCCACGCGACCGCGGATCCGCTGCCGCCAACCCCGGTGCCGGGAGTGCCCGTTCCCGACGGCCAACCGGTGCCCGATGCTCCAGGCGCCGATGCGCTCGCCGCGCCTCCGCCGCCGCCGGCCGGACCACCGCCGGTGCCCGAGATCGCCAACCCCGTATACGGATCGGGGAAGTCGAGCGGACCGCTGGGCTTCCTCAGGGATGCCTGGCACCAGGCCCAGGACCCCTACGGATTCGCTCAGACGCCGTATGGCGAGATGCCGGGCGTCCACCCACCGCCGCCGGGTGCCGGCCCGGCACCGCAACTACCGCCCGGGTACGTATCGCTGACCGACCCGGCGTCCAACGGCCCGCCACCGACGCCGAAGACGGGTGGACCGCCGTTGCCGCCCGGATATATGCCGCTGGACGGGCCGCCGCCTCCGGGGTATTTCGACACACCGCTTCCCGATCAGGCTGCGCCTCCGAGCCTCCAGATGGGCGCTCCCCCCAACTAGACCGCACAGCCGTACGAGTCACGGCCTTGCAGCTGTGAGCATTTCGGTCGTGGCGCACGGCGCCCGCGCCGACGCACCATCGGCAGATGCATGCTCATTGGGCCCATGTCGGCAGGGGCGCCGCAGCTTTGGGTGCCGCGATGGGCATCGGCCGCTTCGCGTATACGCCGATCCTGCCGTTGATGACCGCACAGGCCGCCGTCACCCCGCAGGTGGCCGGTCAGCTGGCGACTGCGAACTACGTCGGCTATCTCGCGGGTGCACTGGCAGGCACCGCCTCCAGCCGGTTGACCCGTTCGGCGACCGCCTGTCGGGCTTCGCTAATCGTCCTCGTCGTCACCTTGGCCGCAATGCCGTTCGCCACCAACACGATTGGCTGGCTTGCCATGCGGACGATGGCGGGATTCACGAGCGCCGTGGTGTTCGTCATCGCCGTCAACTTCTTGCTCGATCATCTCGCTGACCACTCGCCCCACCTTCCAGGTTGGGGATTCGGCGGCATCGGCATCGGCATCGCCTTGTCCGGTGCGCTCGTGCTGGCGCTGCCGACGGCCGAGTGGCAGACCGCGTGGTGGCTGGCGGCGGTGGCCGCAGCGCTGTTGAGCGTTTTCGCCTGGACGATGCGCGGAACCAACAATCCCACAACAGCTTCCGCGGTTGGCCCTACACAGGCACCTCGAAGGAAGCTGGACCGCGGATTCGCGATTCTGTTCCTCTGCTACACCCTGGAAGGCATCGGCTACATCATCGCGGGCACCTTCCTCGTCGCGGCCATCAGACAGACGTCGTCGGGCTGGCTCGGCAGCGGCGCATGGCTTTTCGTCGGTATCGCAGCCGCGCCGTCGGCGGCGCTGTGGGCATGGCTCAGCGGCCGCTGGTCGCATCCGAAGCTGCTTGTGGCGGCGCTCGCCCTGCAGGCGGTCGGCATCGCGTTGCCCGCCTTGGCCGGCGGCGCACCCGCGGCGCTCGTCGGAGCGGTGCTCTTCGGCGGCACGTTCATCGGCGTCAGCACGATGGCACTCGCCGCAGGGCGCCAGTGGCAGTTCCCGGGCGCCGTCGCCCTGCTCACCGCCGGTTACTCGGCAGGACAGATCGTGGGTCCGGTCGCGGTGACGCCGCTGCTGGCGCACGGATTCCAGACCGCACTGATAGCGGCCTCGCTCGTTGTCGTCGCCGCGGCCGCCGCCGCCGCGCTGGTGCGAATCCCTCAGGCCGAACCGGCGCGGTGAGGGTCGGCGGCGGGCAGCCACACCGAATCGCCTTCGGCAGCCGCGGCAACGGCGTCACTGGTGAACGCCTCGATCACGGCGAGCACCGCCGCATTGGTCTCACCGCGGCGCCACACGAGCGACCACGTCCACAGCGGCGTCGGACGAATCACCTCGCGGCGCACCAAATCCTTGGGCTCGACCATGTCTTGGGCCTTCGGATTGTTCAGGACGGGTCGACGCAACCGGCGGACATGTTCGAAGAACTCCTGCCCCGTGACTCCGCCGTCGTCGACGCGCACGGTGCGCGCGCCGGTGTCCGCGCCGTACTGCTGCGCGTACCGGTTCCACGATGACCATGTGTCGGTGTCCGCGTCGAGCAGGACCACGGTGTCCTTCGCCTCGACCGGCGACGTATCCGTTCCGACGCTGACGGCGTAGAGCCGGTCCACGCCGATGAGCCGGGCGTCGAGCGACAGCGACTCGAGGTCGTCCTCCTGCACCCAGCAGATCGCCAGATCCAGGCTGCCATCCGAGACCCTGGCCGCCTGGGTGTGCGACGGCATCACCCAGGTGTCGACGCGCAGGCGCGCCACCCCTGCTGCGCGTTCGGCCCAGTCGGGGGGGCACCACTTGACGTACCCGATCCGGACGGGTTCGGACGTCGACAGGCCCGCCGCGCGCCTGCGCAAATCGTCGGCCTGCTCCACCAGCGCGCGGGCGTGCGGAAGCAGCGCGGCGCCGTTGGCGGTGAGCGTGACAGAACGGCGATCGCGGTCGAAGAGGCGGACCTTCAGGTCGCGTTCGAGCGCCTTGATCTGTTGCGAAAGCGACGGGCCCGCGATCCGCAACCGCTCGGCGGCGCGGCCGAAGTTCAGCTCGTCGGCGACGGCCAGGAAGTAGCGCAGCTGACGCAGCTCCACGCGGCAAGCGTAGAGCAGTAGGAGGCTGCGCCTACCAACACAGAGCCATCCGGTCGCACCCGCTCGCCATCGACCGGGCCCCGCATGTGTTGTCCAGGGCACCACACCAACACGAAGGAGCCCGACAATGACCAACATTCAACGCGTCGCCGTCATCACCGGAGCATCGCAGGGCATCGGCGAGGGCCTGGTTTCCGGATTCCGCA
>JBKPSU010000057.1:0-83033 GCA_046735135.1 Actinomycetota bacterium | reverse complement strand
GACATCTGTTCGTCGCGTAACTCCGCGTGCATCTCCCACGGCGCCTGTGGTAGTACTCGCCCGGTTTCCAGCAGCGACTTCAGGTTCGACATCACCGCGGCCCATCCCGCGGATGCGGCCTCGAAGTTCTTCTCGTCGGGGCTGTCCTCGTGTGTCACCGTCAGCCGGACGATGTCGTGGTGCTGTTCGATGTCGAAACGCACCACCGACGGCTGGCCCGGTTCGTCCGGGCCGAACGTGATGACCAGCCTGCGCGGCGGCGTCGTGTCGATGACCTCGCCGACGACGTCGGCGATCCCCGACCCGTCCGTGCGGCGGTGCTCCCAACGCGATCCCGGTTGCCAGTCCGACACATTGCTGTGGCCCCAGTACTGCGCGGTGAGGTCGGCGTCGGTCAGTGCCTCCCAGACCTTTTCCGGGGTGCTGTGGATGTAGGTGACGTACACGAACGTCGGCTTGTCGGTTGTTCCTGTCATGTGTGCCTCCTCTGCCTGAAGCTTCACGCCGTGCAACGCGTGAAGCCGCGGATATTCGAACGCCTGAATCCAGCGATGCTGAATCTGTTGCAACGGAACGGGATTCAGGTAGTGCAACTTGCGCCGCCCCTGCCTGACGGTGCTGACGAGATTGGCCGACTCGAGTACCGACAAGTGCTGGCTCACCGACTGGCGCGCCATTTCGAGGTACTCGCAGAGCTGTCCCAGCGTCTGGCCGTTGTCCTGTCGCAGCCGGTCCAGCATCAGTCGGCGGCCCGGGTCGGCAAGTGCCTTGAAGACCCTGTCCATTTCGTCATCGGCCACCAGTCCATTATGCAGGTATATACCTGCATATCGTCAAATGTGCAGGTGACGCCGGTCGATCTGCCACCGCCCGGTGTCGGAGGCCTTCGATAACCTGCGAGGGTGAGCCCCAAGGCAACCGAGGCGCGCAAGGCGCTGGCCGAACAGTCCGAAGACGCCCCCGACGCCGCTCTGCGCCGCCGCTGGCAGGAACTCGCCGACGAGGTGCGTGACCACCAGTTCCGCTATTACGTCACGGACGCGCCGGTCATCTCCGACGCCGAGTTCGACAAGCTGCTGCGCGAGTTGCAGGCACTCGAGGACGACAACCCCGAGTTGCGGACGCCCGATTCGCCGACGCAATTGGTCGGCGGCGCGGGCTTCGCCACCGACTTCACCTCGGCTGATCACCTCGAACGGATGCTGAGCCTGGACAACGTATTCACCCCCGAGGAGCTGACGGGCTGGGCGGCCCGCATCAAGGGTGAGATCGGAGACGACGCGCACTACCTCTGCGAGCTGAAGATCGACGGGGTCGCGCTCGCGCTGGTGTACCGCGACGGAAAGCTGGAGCGCGCCGCCACCCGCGGCGACGGCCGCACCGGTGAGGACGTCACGCTGAACGCTCGCACGATCGAGGACGTGCCCGAGAAGCTCAGCAAGTCAAAGCAATTCCCGGTGCCGAAGGTGCTCGAGGTGCGCGGCGAGGTGTTCTTCCGCGTCGCCGACTTCGAAGACCTCAACGCCGGTTTGGTCGCAGAGGGCAAGGCGCCGTTCGCGAATCCACGCAACAGCGCGGCCGGATCGCTGCGGCAGAAGAACCCCGCGGTGACCGCCCGCCGAAAACTCCGGATGATCTGCCATGGGCTCGGTCACACCGAGGGCTTCAGCCCGAAGACCCTCCATGACGCCTACCACGCGCTGAAGTCCTGGGGGCTGCCGGTTTCCGAGCACACCGCCAAGGTGCAGGGCCTCGACGCCGTCACCGAACGCATCGCCTACTGGGGTGAGCACCGCCACGACGTCGAGCACGAAATCGACGGTCTCGTCGTGAAAGTCGATGAGGTCGCGCTGCAGCGGCGGCTCGGCTCCACGTCGCGCGCGCCGCGCTGGGCGATCGCCTACAAATACCCGCCGGAGGAGGCGACCACCAAGCTGCTGGACATCAAGGTGAATGTGGGCCGCACCGGCAGGGTCACCCCGTTCGCGTTCATGGAGCCGGTCAAGGTTGCAGGCTCGACCGTCAGCCAGGCCACGCTGCACAACGCGTCGGAGGTAAAGCGCAAGGGCGTGCTCATCGGCGACACCGTGGTGATCCGCAAGGCAGGCGACGTGATCCCCGAAGTCCTCGGGCCGGTCGTCGACCTGCGCGACGGCTCCGAGCGCGAATTCGTCATGCCCACAACATGTCCCGAGTGTGGCACCAAACTGGCCCCCGCCAGGGAGGGCGATGCCGACATCCGCTGCCCCAACGCCAGGTCGTGCCCTGCGCAGCTGCGGGAGCGGGTCTTCCACGTGGCCGGTCGCGGCGCGTTCGACATCGAGGGCCTGGGCTACGAGGCGGCCGTCGCGCTGCTGCAGGCGGGCGTCATCACCGACGAGGGTGACCTGTTCACGCTCGGCAGCCCGGACCTGCTGCGCACGGACCTGTTCAAGACCAAGGACGGCAATCTGTCCGCCAACGGCAAGCGGCTGCTGGTGAATCTGCACGAGGCCAAGGCGCAACCGTTGTGGCGCGTACTCGTCGCGCTGTCGATCCGTCACGTCGGCCCGACGGCCGCCCGCGCGCTGGCGACCGAATACGGCAGCCTCGACGCCATCATGGCGGCTTCCGAAGAGGAGCTGTCGGTCGTCGAGGGCGTCGGGCCCACCATCGCGGCCGCGGTCACCGAGTGGTTCACCGTCGACTGGCACCGCTCGATCATCGACAAGTGGCACGCCGCGGGTGTGCGGATGGCCGACGAACGCGACACCAGCATCGAGCGCACCCTCGACGGGCTGTCGATCGTCGTGACCGGCTCGCTGACCGGGTTCTCGCGCGACGACGCCAAGGAGGCCATCGTCGCGCGCGGTGGCAAAGCAGCCAGTTCTGTGTCCAAGAAGACGGCCTTTGTGGTGGCGGGCGATTCGCCGGGCTCGAAATACGACAAGGCCGTCGAACTCGATGTGCCGATCCTCGATGAGGACGGCTTCCGGCGGCTGCTGGAGAACGGCCCGAACGGGGCCTGAGGCCGCGCATCGTTTGTCTCATCGGCCGTGCGGGAATGCGTCACCGAACCGACAAGGGAGTAAAAGCGATGACGATCTGCGCGACGTGTGGCAACGACTACGACAAGGCCTTCACCGTCACGTGGTCCGACGGCCACAGCGAGAATTTCGACAGCATCGAGTGCGCGGCCGTCCAGTTGGCGCCGCAATGCGCGCACTGCGGATGCCGAATCCTCGACCACGGCATCGAGACCGAAGACGCGATCTTCTGTTGCGCGCATTGCGCCAGGAAGGACAGCAACGCCGACGTGAACGACCGGTACCCGGTGCCCGCGGGCGCCTGACCGAACAAGGTCAGCGCAACAGCGTTGCGACGATCCCGGTGAGGTAGCCCAACCGGGCGACCTCCGACGGCCGGAACGCCGGACCGCCGGGCCTGCCAAGGACGACGGCCGTCTGCGAGTCGCCCAGCGGCGCGGCGGCCAGCGTCGTGGCCATGTCGCGCCAAACCTGCGGCACCCAATCCGCTTCGCCGTCAAGGGCTTTGGCGTTGTCGATGGGCAGCCACGGCACGTTCTTGAGGTGGGTCTCCGGGGCACCGTGGCTCCCGACGGCGCGTTCGATGCCGGTCTTGGCCAATCTGACGACTGTGCACCATCCGACGCGCAGCACCCGCGGCGCCTCGTCGGCGAGTACCTGCAGTTTGGCGTGGGTGGTGCGGGCCGCCGCGATGTGGTCGATCAGCTCGAGCTCCCGATGAGCCTCGAGCAGACCGGTGTGCGGGCGGATGCTGTCCACCCGCACCCCCTTGAGGTTCTCGGCCGCGGTGATCAACATGTCGGGCATGGCGCCCGCGGGCAGGTCGACGATCAGGTCGTCGATCGCATAGCCCGGACCACGCTCCACCACGTCGAGGGACAGGATGTCGGCGCCTACGGAGCCGAGAGCCACTGCCAAGGAGCCGAGGCTGCCCGGTCGATCCTCCAGCTGGACCCGCAGCATGTACGAAGACACGCGCAACACCCTTGCACAGGGCCGCCGACTCAGCATTCCGGGCGTGACTACGCTTTGATGTCGTGTCGCAGATCTCCCGAGACGAGGTTGCCCACCTCGCGCGCCTGGCCCGGTTGGCCCTGACCGACGGTGAGCTGGACAGCTTCGCGGGCCAGCTCGATGCCATCCTCGAGCACGTCAGCCAGATCCAGGCCGTGGACGTCACCGACGTCGAAGCCACCGATAATCCGCTGAAGTCCGTCAATGTCACCCGGCCCGACGTGGTCGAACCGGGGCTGTCGCAGGAGGAGGCGCTGTCGCAGGCGCCCAAGACCGCCGACGGCCGATTCGCGGTGCCGCGCATTCTGGGGGAGCCCGAATGAGCACTACTGACGCCGTCCGGCTCGATGCGGTGACACTGGGCGCGAAGATCGCCGCCAAGGAGCTGTCGTCGGAAGAGGTGACCCGCGCCTGCCTGGACCGGATCGCCGAGACCGACGGTAAATACCAGGCGTTCCTCCACGTCGCCGAGGAGCAGGCGCTGGCGGCGGCCGCTCGGGTCGACTCCGCGGTGGCCGCCGGCGAGACCCTGCCGTCGCCGCTGACCGGCGTCCCGCTCGCGCTCAAGGACGTGTTCACCACGACCGACATGCCGACCACCTGCGGGTCGAAGATCCTCGAGGGATGGACCTCGCCCTACGACTCGACGGTCGCAGTGCGGCTCCGGGCCGCGGGTATCCCGATCCTGGGCAAGACGAACATGGACGAGTTCGCGATGGGCTCGTCCACCGAGAATTCGGCGTACGGCCCGACGCGCAATCCGTGGGATGTCGAACGGGTACCGGGCGGATCCGGCGGCGGCAGCGCCGCGGCGCTGGCAGCGTTTCAGGCGCCGCTTGCCATCGGGTCCGACACCGGCGGATCGATCCGCCAGCCTGCGGCCCTGACCGCGACCGTCGGCGTCAAACCCACCTACGGCACGGTTTCGCGATACGGGCTGATCGCCTGCGCCTCGTCGCTCGACCAGGGTGGGCCGTGTGCCCGCACAGTGCTCGACACCGCGCTGCTGCACCAGGTGATCGCCGGACATGACCCGAAGGACTCCACCTCGATCGACGCCGAGGTGCCCGACGTCGTCGGCGCGGCACGGACGGGCGCCGACGGCGACCTGCGCGGCATCAAGATCGGGGTGGTCCGGCAGCTACGCGGCGACGGCTATCAGGAGGGTGTGCTGGCGTCGTTCAACGCCGCGGTCGAGAAGCTGACCGAGCTCGGCGCCGAGGTGTCCGAAGTGGATTGCCCGCACTTCGACTACTCGCTGCCCGCGTACTACCTGATCCTGCCGTCGGAGGTGTCGTCGAACCTGGCCCGGTTCGACGGCATGCGCTACGGGCTGCGGGTCGGTGACGACGGCACGCACAGCGCCGAGGAAGTGATGGCGATGACGCGCGCAGCCGGCTTCGGCCCGGAAGTCAAGCGCCGCATCATGATTGGCGCGTATGCGCTGTCGGCGGGTTACTACGACGCGTACTACAATCAGGCGCAGAAGGTGCGCACGCTGATCGCGCGCGACCTCGACGAGGCATACGAGAACGTCGATGTGCTGGTCTCGCCTGCCACCCCGACCACCGCGTTCCAGCTGGGGGAGAAGGTCGACGATCCGCTGGCGATGTACCTGTTCGACCTCTGCACGCTGCCGCTGAACCTGGCCGGGCACTGCGGCATGTCGGTACCGTCGGGCCTTTCACCCGACGACAACCTGCCGGTCGGGCTGCAGATCATGGCGCCTGCGCTGGCCGACGACCGGCTCTACCGCGTCGGCGCCGCCTACGAGGCGGCCAGGGGCGCGCTGCCGACGGCGGTATAGCGACACGCCCTGCCTGCAACGGCGACAGAGGGGATGATTGGTCTGCGGACGTGAGAAGCAGGAGGGGTAGATGCGGATCGGAATACTGACCGGAGGCGGCGACTGTCCCGGCCTCAACGCGGTCATCCGGGCGGTCGTTCGCACCTGCGACGTGCGGTACGGCTCGTCCGTCGTGGGATTTCAGGACGGCTGGCGCGGTCTGCTGGAGGACCGTCGGATCCAGCTGCACAACGACGACCGCAACGACCGCCTGCTGGCC
This sequence comes from Actinomycetota bacterium, assembly GCA_046735135.1. Classification (GTDB taxonomy): domain Bacteria; phylum Actinomycetota; class Actinomycetes; order Mycobacteriales; family Mycobacteriaceae; genus Mycobacterium. The sequence continues at coordinate 76,927 of JBKPSU010000057.1, read as the reverse complement.
AAGGGCGGCACCATGCTCGGCACTGCCCGGGTGCACCCGGACAAGCTCCGCGCAGGCCTCGACCAGATCAAGCAGACGCTCGACGACAACGGCATCGACGTGCTCATCCCGATCGGCGGCGAAGGCACGCTCACCGCAGCGCACTGGCTGTCGGAGGAGAACGTTCCCGTCGTCGGCGTGCCCAAGACGATCGACAACGACATCGACTGCACCGACGTCACATTCGGGCACGACACCGCGTTGGGTGTTGCCAGCGAGGCCATCGACCGCCTGCACAGCACAGCCGAGTCACACCAGCGCGTGATGCTCGTCGAGGTGATGGGGCGCCACGCAGGCTGGATCGCGCTCAACTCCGGCCTGGCGTCGGGCGCGCACATGACCCTGATCCCCGAGCAACCGTTCGACGTCGAGGAAGTGTGCCGACTGATCAAGCAGCGCTTCGTGCGCGGTGACGCGCACTTCATCTGCGTGGTGGCCGAGGGTGCCAAACCCGCCGAGGGCTCAATGAAGCTGCGCGAGGGCGGAATCGACGAGTTCGGCCACGAGAAGTTCACCGGCGTGGCCCAACAACTGGCCAGCGAGGTCGAGAAGCGGATCAACAAGGAAGTGCGGGTCACCGTCCTCGGGCACGTGCAGCGCGGCGGCACGCCGACGCCGTACGACCGCGTGCTCGCCACCCGATTCGGCGTGAACGCCGCCGACGCCGCACACGCCGGCGAGTACGGGATGATGGTGTCGTTGCGCGGCCAGGAGATCGGCCGCGTCCCGCTCGCCGACGCGGTGCGCCAGCTCAAGTTGGTCCCGCAGAGCCGCTATGACGACGCCGCGGAGTTTTTCGGCTGACTCAGCCGGGACCGGGCAGCTCGCAGAGGTTGGCGAACACCTGCCCGGCAGCGTGAATCGGAATCGCCCAGGTGGCCATGCCGACGATGCCGTCACCGGGCAGATCGTTGTACGGCTGCATGGCCTTGACCGCCGCCTCGGTGAGCGGACCGAAGTCACCGTCGACGGCGAGGTTCTTCGCGTCGGGCGGGGTGAACTCGCCGCGCCCCAGGTTCAGTGCCTTCTGCAGGCGGCCAACCACGTCGCCGGATGAGCCGCGCTTCAGGGTCGGCGGCCGCTCGCTGTCGCCACGCAGCGCCTGCCACGTCTTCGGGCCGATGATGCCGTCGACGACCAGGCCGTTGTACTCCTGGAACCGCATCACGCCGCGATGGGTGACCGGGCCGAACACCCCGTCGATATCGGTGTAGCTGAGGGTCTGCCGCACCAGCCGGTACTGGGCCCAACGGACGTCGGGTCCGGTATCGCCCTGGGAAAGCGTTGGCAGTGTTTTTGTTGCAGTCATGTTTTCCTCCCGTGGTCCTGGAACAGACATCGTGATCGTCGGCCGCGCTGTGCCGCATGACACGAGTAGGCGACTACTCGATTCGGCGCCCGCCCTAGGATCGACACCATGACCGCTGCATCCACCGCCGAGCTGCTCGACTACGACGATGTGGTCGCCCGTTACGAGCCGGTCCTCGGGCTGGAAGTCCACGTCGAGCTGTCGACGGCGACCAAAATGTTCTGCGGCTGCGCGAACAAGTTCGGCGCGGAGCCCAACACGCAGGTGTGTCCGGTGTGTCTCGGACTGCCCGGTTCGCTGCCGGTGCTCAACCAAGTCGCTGTCGAGTCGGCGATCCGGATCGGGCTGGCGCTGAACTGCGAGATCGTGCCGTGGTGCCGGTTCGCCAGAAAGAACTACTTCTATCCCGACATGCCGAAGAACTACCAGATCTCGCAGTACGACGAGCCGATCGCCATCAACGGTCACCTCGAAGTACCGCTCGACGACGGATCCACCTGGCGCGTGGAGATCGAGCGTGCGCACATGGAGGAGGACACCGGAAAGCTCACCCACCTGGGCAGCGAGACCGGCCGCATCGCGGGCGCGACCACGTCCCTCATCGATTACAACCGGGCGGGCGTGCCGCTGATCGAGATCGTCACCAAGCCGATCGAAGGCACGGGCGAACGCGCACCGGAGATCGCCCGCGCCTATGTGACTGCTCTGCGAGATCTGTTGCGGGGATTGGGTGTTTCCGATGTTCGGATGGACCAGGGGTCGATGCGCTGCGACTCGAACGTCTCGCTCAAGCCCGTCGGTGCAACCGAATTCGGCATCCGCACAGAGACAAAGAACGTGAACTCTCTGAAGAGCGTGGAGGTCGCGGTTCGCTACGAGATGCGCAGGCAGGCCGCGGTTCTGCAGGCCGGCGGCCGAGTTCACCAGGAGACCAGGCACTTCCACGAGGACGGTTACACGTCGCCGGGCCGTAGCAAGGAGACGGCACAGGACTACCGGTATTTCCCCGAGCCCGATCTGGAGCCGGTTGCACCAGAGGCAGAGTTCGTCGAGAAGCTACGGGCGACAATTACGGAGCACCCGTGGTTGCAGCGCAAGCGCATTCAGCAGGACTGGGGCATTTCCGACGAGGTCATGCGCGACCTGGTCAATGCCGGCGCCGTTGAATTAGTGGCCGCCACCGTCGAGCATGGTGCGTCCAGCGAGCAGGCCCGTGCGTGGTGGGGAAACTTCTTGGTGCAGAAGGCCAACGAGGCCGGTGTCGAGCTCGACGAGCTCAACATCACACCCGCGCAGATCGCCGCGGTTGTCGCACTGATCGACGAAGGCAAGCTGTCGAACAAGCTGGCTCGTCAGGTCGTCGAGGGCGTGCTGGCCGGCGAGGGTGAGCCCGGCGAGGTGATGAAGTCGCGCGGACTGGAGCTGGTTCGCGACGACTCGCTGATCCAGGCGGCGGTCGACGAGGCGCTTGCCGCCAATCCCGATGTGGCGGAGAAGATCCGGGGCGGCAAGGTGCAGGCGGCGGGCGCTATCGTCGGTGCGGTGATGAAGGCGACGAAGGGACAGGCCGACGCCGCCCGCGTTCGCGAGCTGGTGCTGGCGGCCTTCACCTGATGACGGCGGTCAGCGCCGAGCTTGTGGCGGTCGTCGAGCGCTCACCTGCCGCGACCGACATTCACGACCGCGCGGCATGGGTGGCTCTCTTCACCGCCGACGGTCGGGTCGAGGACCCGTATGGATCGAGTCCATGCATCGGGCACGAGGAGATCGGCCGGTTCTACGACACGTTCATCGGTCCGCGGCAGATCATCTTCCACCGTGATGTCGACGCGGTGGCGGGCAGGACGGTGGTCCGCGACCTGATGCTCGAAATCGTCATGGCCCCGGACGTGTCGCTGAACGTGCCAATGCACATTCGCTACCACCTCCGCGAGGTGGAGGGCGACTGGGCGGTCGAGCGGTTATGTGCGCATTGGGAACTGCCGCTGATGGTGGTGCAGATGCTGCGCAACGGCGCGAAGTCGCTGCCGCCGTCGCTACGGCTGGCCGCGAACCTGTTGCGTAACCAGGGGCTTGCAGGCACGGCGGGCTTCGTCGCCGGGTTCCGGCGCCCCGGCGAGCGGGACAAGCGTTGTGTCCGAAGCTATCTCGATGCGGCGGTGGCGGGTGACGAGCTAGCTGCGCGGCGCGCGGCAGGCCACGATGCCACTGTGTGCATTGGCGAAGGCTCGCCGGTCGCGATGGGTGCGCTCGTCGACCGGCTGAGGGGTGGTCGCTGCACCAAGCTGATCGCCGCGGGCGATACCGTCAGCGCCTCGGTCATCACGCCGGCGGGACGCGCGGTGATCTTCTGCGAGATGCCCCGCGCCGCAGGCGGAATCCGCCGCGTCCGGTACTTCGGTTCGAGTTAGCCGTCGTTTGGGCGGCACGTTCCGGCGCCCAAATCGACGAAATGGTTGGATCTACCGGCACTTTTGCGCCCAAATGTCGGTTTGGGCGTGGTGGTCTAGGTGTTGTCGGCGTTGCTGCGCGGGAAGCCGCCGCCGGACGGGAAGACCGGGAAGACGACGTCGTCGAGCTTCTCGGGATCGCCTGCGGTCTTGTTCACCGTCGCGCCCCACACATTGCCGTCCGGCGAGGTCTGCAGCGCCCATGCGTGCCCGTGCACATCCTGGCGCACCACTTCGGGTTCGCCCGTCACCGATCCGGTGTCCGGGGCCAGCCGGACGGCCACCGTTTGCTTGGTGTTGATGAGATTGACCAGCACCGTGCCGTCCAGCGCAGCACATCCGGCGACGCCGGGCTTGTCGGGCCAGGTCCAGACCGTCGAGACCTTGGAATCCTTGGTGATGCGCTGAAGCCGGTCGGCCGTCGGCGTGCGGTCGGCGATGTACAGCGAGCCGTCCGAGGGATCGGTGCACAAGCCGCCGCCCGAGCCCATCCCGCTCAGTGCGGTGGTCAGCGGTGCCTGATTGACCGTGGTGGGCTGCTCGATGCGCATCACCTTGCCCGCAGGCGACGCCGGATCGGCGGCCAGCGCGGGATCGCCCGCATCGCCGGTGAGCACCACCAGCGTGGTCGGGCTGGTGAACGTCAGTGCGCCCATATTGCCGGTGGCACCCTTGGGGATGCCGGTGAAGATCGGCTTCGGCACATCCCCATCGGCGATGCGGATCACCCTGTTGTCGGTCGGGGTGCTGACATAGGCGTACATCAGCCGGTCCTGCGAGTAGGTCGGCGACAGCACGATGTCCATCAGGCCGCCGTCACCGCTGCCATCGACCGGTATCACGGTCTTGACCTTGGGTTCCGCCCGGACGGAGACCTCTTTGACCGCGCCGGTCGTGCGCTCGGCGACCAGTGCTGACTGGCTGTCGGGCAGCATGATCAGGCCGCTGGTGCTCTCCAGGCAGCCCTGCATGACGCCAGGGGCGGGGCATTCCTTCGGGAACGGCTTGGGCGGCAATGGCGGCGGCGGTGGGGGAGTCGACGAGGGGCCGGCCCGCAGCTCGGGCTTGGTGGTGAACGGCTGGGACTGCGCGTTGTCGAATCGTGCGCATCCGGACAGCACGAGCAACGCGGCGCACGACAGCGCAATGACGCCTCGCAACGGTCCGCGCAGATTCATGCCCGCCAGGTTACGGATTGTTCGGCGGTGCGCGCCACGCGGCCGTTTCCGTGTCTTTTCCAGGTGCGGCCCACGTCAGCCGCGAACACGGGGCGCAAAAAGCGCCGCGCCAATCCTCGATTCACCCATTCCGACCACTTACCCTTGGCTGGTGACCAGTCAACCCCAATGGCAGCGGCCCGACGACCTGGGCCGGCCCGCGTCGGCAAGCCTGGTCGACCCCGAGGACGACCTGCCGTCATCGAATTACGCCGGTGATTTCGAAACCACCGCCATCCCGAATTACAAGTCGGGTCCGAATCCCGGATTCGGGCTGATCAACGACCCCGAGCCGCTGCCGTACGCGCATGCGGGAGACAACCAGCCGATGTCGACCTACGCGCAACCGGCCGACATCCACGGCCACCACTATGCGGACGGGACCGACGATCGTCGCGGCACGCAGGACCTCGGCCTGATGCTGCTGCGCTGGGCGGTCGGCGCGCTGCTCATCGTGCATGGCCTCCAGAAGGCGTTCGGCTGGTTCGGCGGCCCCGGCCTCGACGGGTTCGAGAACCGCTTGTCCGAAGTCGGATACCAGCATGCCGACATGCTGACCTACATCGCCACCGGCGCCCAGATCCTGGCCGGGGTGTTGCTGATTCTAGGGCTCTTCACGCCCCTTGCGGCGGCGGGTGCGCTGGCCTACCTGGTCAATGGCCTGCTGGTGGAGGCGATGGCCGCGCACAACGAGGCGAGGCTGGCGGATTTCCTCACCGACGGGCACGAGTACAAGGTCATCACGATCGCCGCGGTGGTCGCGATCATCCTGGCCGGGCCCGGCCGTTACGGGCTTGACGCCGGTCGCGGGTGGGCCCGCAGACCGTTCGTCGGCTCCTTCGCCGCGCTCCTGATCGGCATCGGCGGCGGCATCGCGCTGTGGGTGTTCCTGAACGGGGGCAACCCGCTCGCGTAGCCGCTCAGCGGTACGGATTGGGTACTCGGCCCGCGCTGGCCTCGGTCAGCAGGGGCAGCGTCGCGAACGACACTGCGGGAAGCATCAGCTCGCCGCCGTCCTTGAGTTGTGCTCGCGCCCATACGGCCTTCTCGAAGCGCAGGCCTTCGATGTCCTCCCAGCGCACGGTTTCGCTGTTGAACAGCGTGCGTGCGGTCACGGTGTCGCGATCGGCGACGGTGCGCAGTCGGACGATGTAGGCCGATAGCACCGCCGGAATGGTCAACAGGAGTGCGACCCACGCGGGCCCGCTCAGCACGAGCGCGAGTATGCCAAGCGCGAAGAAGCCGACCGCGAAATGCGCCATCGGGGACATCCGGATCACCACCGGTTTGGCCGCCGCCGAGGGCGATTGGGAAGTCACGCCTGTCATCGTCCCACTGCGCCGCACGTGGTACGAATTTGACGGCTGACCAGTGCGGAGACTACGGTCGACTGTTGTGCAGAACCTGGGACGGCTCGTAGTAATTGGGTTGCGCGTTGATACCGCGCTAGCTCTTACTCGGGCATAGTCACCAGTATCGACGCGCAACCCTCGTACAGCGGCCCGCTGACGGGGGTTTTTTGTTGCCCCGGCAGTGATTTGAGAACCCAGAGAAAACCAAACAATCGAGGAAACCGTGAGCGCACCAACCACACGACCCCCGGATCGGTCGGCGACCCCGCCGATCGGGGAGCAGGCCGGTCCTGACGCTGCGAAATCCGCAACGAAGGCAGCCGACCACGGCTCGTCAAGCCAGTCGAAAAAGATTGCCCCGCAACAACTCACCGGAGCGCAGTCGGTGATCCGATCGTTGGAGGAGCTCGACGTCGGCGTCATCTTCGGTATTCCGGGTGGCGCGGTGTTGCCGGTCTACGACCCGCTTTTCGACTCGCAGAGGCTTCGACACGTCCTCGTCCGCCACGAGCAGGGCGCCGGACATGCCGCCAGTGGATACGCCCACGCCACCGGCAAGGTCGGTGTGTGCATGGCGACGTCGGGTCCCGGCGCCACCAACCTGGTGACGCCACTGGCCGACGCTCACATGGACTCGATCCCGGTGGTCGCGGTCACCGGGCAGGTCGGCCGTGGGCTAATCGGTACCGACGCCTTCCAGGAAGCCGATATCTCGGGCATCACGATGCCCATCACCAAGCACAACTTCCTGGTGCGCGACGGCAACGACATCCCGCGGGTGATGGCCGAGGCATTCCACATCGCCTCGTCCGGACGGCCGGGCCCGGTGCTCGTCGACATTCCCAAGGACGTCCTGCAGGGGCAGTGCACGTTCAGCTGGCCCCCGCGCTTCGAGCTGCCGGGCTACAAGCCGAACACCAAACCGCACAACCGCCAGGTCCGCGAGGCCGCCAAGCTGATCGCGGCAGCGCGTAAGCCGGTGCTTTACGTCGGGGGCGGTGTCATCCGCGGCGACGCAACCCGAGAGCTTCGGGAACTCGCCGAGCTCACCGGCATTCCCGTGGTCACCACGCTGATGGCGCGCGGGGCGTTCCCGGACAGCCATCCGCAGAACATGGGCATGCCGGGTATGCACGGCACGGTCGCCGCGGTGGGCGCGCTGCAGCGCAGCGACCTGCTGATCGCGCTGGGGACCCGCTTCGATGACCGGGTGACGGGCAAGCTGGATTCGTTCGCGCCCGAGGCGAAGGTCATCCACGCCGACATCGATCCCGCCGAGATCGGCAAGAACCGCAACGCCGACGTGCCGATCGTCGGCGACGTCAAGGCCGTCATCACGGACCTGATCGCGGCGCTGCACCGCGACGGCACGGACGCCCGCTCCATCAAGATCGACAAGTGGTTGGAGTATCTGCGCGGTGTGCAAGAGACGTACCCGCTGAGCTACGGCCCGCAGAGCGACGGCAGCCTGTCTCCGGAGTACGTGATCGAACAGCTGGGCAAGATCGCAGGCCCTGACGCGGTGTACGTCGCCGGGGTGGGTCAGCACCAAATGTGGGCCGCGCAGTTCATCAAATACGAGAATCCGCGAACGTGGCTGAACTCCGGTGGCCTCGGCACCATGGGGTACGCGGTGCCCGCCGCGATGGGTGCGAAGTTCGGCCGCCCGGACGCCGAGGTGTGGGCCATCGACGGCGACGGCTGCTTCCAGATGACCAACCAGGAGCTTGCCACATGCGCCGTCGAGGGCGCTCCGATCAAGGTGGCAATCATCAACAACGGCAACCTGGGCATGGTGCGGCAGTGGCAGACCCTGTTCTACGAGGAGCGGTACAGCCAGACGGACCTGTCCACCCATTCGCATCGGATCCCCGATTTCGTCAAGCTGGCCGAGGCGCTTGGCTGCGTCGGATTGCGTTGCGAGCGGGCCGAAGACGTCGTCGACGTCATCAACCAGGCGCGCGAAATCAACGACCGGCCGGTGGTGATCGACTTCATCGTCGGCGCCGATGCACAGGTGTGGCCGATGGTGGCCGCGGGTACGAGTAACGACGAGATCATGGCGGCGCGCGGAATTCGTCCGCTGTTCGACGATCCCGAAGAAGGGCACGCGTGATGGCGACTCCAACACACACGCTGTCTGTGCTCGTCGAGGACAAACCCGGTGTGCTCGCCCGCGTGGCATCGCTGTTCTCCCGGCGCGGCTACAACATCCAGTCGCTCGCGGTGGGCGCCACCGAGCAGAAGAACATGTCGCGGATGACCATCGTCGTCAGCGTCGACGAAGCGCCGCTCGAGCAGATCACCAAGCAGCTCAACAAGTTGATCAACGTGATCAAGATCGTCGAGCAGGACGAGGACAACTCGGTGGCACGCGAACTGGCGCTGATCAAGGTGCGGACCGATGCCAGCACCCGCGGCCAGGTGATCGAAGCGGTGAACCTGTTCCGCGCCAAGGTCGTCGACGTGTCGACGGAATCGTTGACGATCGAGGCCACGGGTACGCCCGCGAAGCTGGAAGCGTTCCTGCGAGTGTTGGAGCCCTACGGCATCCGTGAGCTCGTGCAGTCCGGAGTGGTGTCGCTGTCGCGCGGTCCGCGCGGCATCGGGACCGCCAAGTAAACCCCGAATCAGTTCGAAGAGAAGGAAATACAGTGGCAGTAGAGATGTTCTATGACGATGACGCGGACCTGTCGATCATCCAGGGTCGCAAGGTCGGTGTCATCGGCTACGGCAGCCAGGGCCATGCGCACTCGTTGAGCCTGCGCGACTCCGGCGTCGAGGTGAAGGTCGGCCTCAAGGAGGGCTCGAAGTCCAGGGCCAAGGTCGAAGAGCAGGGCCTCGACGTCGACACGCCCGCCGAGGTCGCCAAGTGGGCCGACGTCATCATGCTGCTGGCGCCCGACACCGCGCAGGCCGACATCTTCAAAAACGACATCGAGCCGAACCTCGAGGACGGCAACGCGCTGTTTTTCGGGCACGGCCTCAACATCCACTTCGATCTGATCAAGCCGCCCGCCAACGTCACGGTCGGCATGGTGGCGCCGAAGGGTCCGGGCCATCTGGTGCGCAGGCAGTTCGTCGACGGCAAGGGTGTGCCGTGCCTGGTCGCCGTCGAGCAGGATCCCAAGGGTGACGGCGAGGCGCTGGTGCTGTCCTACGCCAAGGGCATCGGCGGCACCCGCGCCGGCGTCATCAAGACGACGTTCAAGGACGAGACCGAGACCGACCTGTTCGGTGAGCAGGCCGTGCTGTGCGGTGGCACCGAAGAGCTGGTGAAGACAGGCTTCGACGTGATGGTCGAGGCCGGATACGCGCCCGAGCTGGCTTATTTCGAGGTGCTGCACGAGCTGAAGCTGATCGTCGACCTGATGTACGAGGGCGGCATCGCGCGGATGAACTACTCGGTGTCCGACACTGCGGAGTTCGGCGGCTACCTGTCCGGCCCGCGGGTCATCGACGCCGACACCAAGCAGCGGATGAAGCAGATCCTCTCCGATATCCAGGACGGCAGCTTCGTCAAGAAGCTGGTAGCCAATGTCGAGGGCGGCAACAAGGAGCTCGAGCGGCTGCGCAAGGAAAACGCCGAGCACCCGATCGAGGTGACCGGCAAGAAGCTTCGCGACCTGATGAGCTGGGTCGACCGGCCGATCACGGAGACGGCGTAGCCGCCGTCTCCGTTGTGATTTCGGCGTGGTTGGTTGCGCTGCGCGCAACTCAACACGCCGAAATCGCTATGAGGTGAGGCGGTTGGTGATCGCGACGACGCGCTTGGCCAAATGGTCGAGCGCGTTTTTCGTTGCGTCGTCGAACTCGGTGATGTTGTCGTGGTCGGCGATCAGGCTCGCACCGTAAGGATTTCCATCGACGAACTTCAGCGCGTCGGTGTATCCGGGCGGCACGATGATGCCGCCGAAATGCATCAGCGTGACATACAGCGTGAGAAGCGTGGTCTCCTGACCGCCGTGAGCGGTGTTGCTCGACGTGAAGGCGGCGTACACCTTGTCGGCGAGCTTGCCCTGCGACCACAGGCCGCCGAGCGAGTCGAGGAAGTCGCGCAACTGCGAAGCGACCGAACCGAATCGCGTCGGCGACCCGAAGATCACCGCGTCGGCCCAGACGATGTCGTCCCCGGTCGCCGGTGGCAGGTCCTTGTGCGCCTGATAGCACGCCGTCCACGCCGGATTGTGCGCGAACGACTCCGGGTCACGCGTCTCTGCGACGTGGCGGACCCGCACCTCGGCGCCCGCGGCCTCTGCGGCGGTCGCGACACGCTTCGCCATCGACGCGCCGTGTCCGGTGGCCGAGTAGTAGACGATGGCCAGATTGCTCATCGGGCAAGCCTAGGCCGGGGCCGACCACGGGAAGTCGATCCACCGATCCGTCCGGCGCCAGACGTATTCACAGTCGACCGTCGAATGCGGCTTCTGGTAGAGCACCGCGCAGCGGGCGTCGGCGACGTGGTCGGCGCAGAAGTCTCGGACCAGGCGCAGCGTCGCCCCCGTGTCGGCGACGTCGTCAGCGATCAGTACGCGGGCGCCACTGAGGTCGACGGTGCTGGGCACAGGCGGCAGCATGACGGGCACATCGAGGCGCTCGTCCACACCGGTGTAGAACTCGACGTTGATCACCGCCACGTTCTTCACGTTCAGCGCGTACCCGAGCGCGCCCGCCACGAACAGCCCGCCGCGTGCGATGGCGAGGATGAGGTCGGGCTCGAAACCGTCGGCGGACACGTCCGCCGCCAATTCACGTGCGGCCGAGCCGAACAGCTGCCACGGCAACTCTTCCCGTTCGGTCATCGTCAGGCCGAGAGACTCGGAAGTTGCTTGATGCCGAACTCCCGGCGCAACACGGTGCGGGCGGCGTAATAGCCCGCCATTCCGTGCACTCCGCCGCCGGGCGGGGTCGCCGACGAACACAGGTACACCTTCGGTATCGGCGTTTTCCACGGGTTCAGGCGTGGAGTCGGGCCGCCCAGCGCGTGTAGAAGCGTATTGCCGCCGACGCCGATGTCGCCGCCGACGTAGTTGGCGTTGTGGTTGGCCAGCTGTGCGGCGGGAATGCTGCGTGCTGCCACCACGATGTCGCGGAACCCGGGGGCGAAGCGCTCAAATACGGCGGTCACGGCTTCGGTCTGGTCGATCGGGGAATCCGCGGGCACATGCGCGTAGGTCCACAGCGGACGGCGGCCCTGCGCGTCGATCCGGGTCTGATCGGCGAGGTGAGGCAGCGCGGCGAGGATCATCGGCCATTCGGCGTGCCTGCCCGCGGCGACTTCACGCTCGGCGTGCACCATCTGGGTGCGGGTGCCGCCCATGTGCAAGGTCGTCGCACCGGCCAGCCGCTCGTCCCGCCACGGAATGTCACCGGACAACACGAAGTCGACCTTCGCCACGCCCGGCCCGAACCGGTAGCGCTGCAATGCCTTTGCATACCGCGTTGGCAGGGCGTAGCCATAGATCTTCAGCAGCGCGGTCGGCGCGGTGTCGTACAGCACGACACCGCTCGGGGGGGCGGTGATCTCCTCGCCCGCCGTGATGGTGCCGCCGTGGGCCCGTAGGTCCGCCATCAAGGCGTCGGGGATCGCCTGGCTCCCGCCGACCGGTATCGGCCAGCCGACGGTGTGCGCGAGCGTCGCCAGCATCAGCCCCGCTCCCGCCGCCACGAAAGATGGCATCTTCGAGATGGTATGTGCCGCAACGCCCGTGAACAGTGCTCGGGCATCGTCGCCGCGTAGCACCCCCCAGGCCGGACTGCCTTGAGCCAGCACTCGCAGTCCGGTGCGCGCCGTGGTCACCAGATCTGGTGGCACCGATCGCTTGTCGCTGAGGAAGAACCCCACCACTCCGTCGTCGCGTGACACCAGCGGGCCGAGAAGACGCCGCCACGATGCGCCGTCCTCCAACTCGGAGCAGGTGCGGTCGAGGTCGTGATAGCCGATCGCCGCCGGGCGATCGGGCAGCGGATTGCCGTAGGAGATGTCCGGCACCGCCAGTCCCACCCCGCGGGCAGGCAGGTCGAACTCGGCAAGGAACGGCGAGGCCAGCGCGAGGGGATGAACGGCCGAGCAAATGTCATGAACCACGCCGGAGAACTCCGGGTCTGGGAGTGTGCGCGCACCGCCGCCCAGCGTCGGCTGGGCCTCGAACACCTGCACCGAAAGGCCGGCCCTGGCGCAGATGACGGCGGCGGCCAATCCATTGGGTCCGCTGCCGACGACGGTGACGTCCACCCCGACATTCAAGCCCATTAGTCTGGCCGGGTGAGCCTTCCCGTAGTCCTCATTGCCGACAAATTGGCCGAATCGACCGTCGCCGCCCTCGGTGACCAGGTAGAGGTCCGCTGGGTCGACGGACCGGATCGCGAAAAGCTGCTGGCCGCCGTGCCCGAAGCCGACGCGCTACTGGTGCGCTCAGCGACGACCGTGGACGCCGAGGTGCTGGCCGCGGCGCCCAAACTCAAGATCGTCGCCAGGGCGGGCGTCGGTCTGGACAACGTGGACGTCGGCGCCGCGACCGCGCGCGGTGTGCTGGTGGTCAATGCGCCGACATCGAACATCCACAGTGCCGCCGAGCACGCGCTTGCGCTGATGCTGGCCGCGGCGCGGCAGGTCACCGCGGCGGATGCGTCGCTGCGCGAACACACCTGGAAGCGGTCCTCGTTCTCCGGCACCGAGATCTACGGCAAGACCGTCGGAGTGGTGGGGCTGGGCCGCATCGGACAGCTTGTCGCCCAGCGGCTCGCGGCGTTCGGCACACATGTGGTGGCCTTCGACCCGTATGTATCGCCCGCCCGTGCTGCGCAGCTCGGCATCGAACTGCTGACGCTCGACGAACTGCTCGCGCGGGCCGACTTCATCTCGGTGCATCTGCCGAAAACACCGGAAACGGCCGGGCTGATCGGCAAGGAGGCGCTGGCCAAGACGAAGCCGGGCGTGATCATCGTCAACGCCGCGCGCGGCGGGCTCGTCGACGAGGAGGCGCTCGCCGAGGCCGTGTCCAGCGGGCACGTTCGGGGTGCAGGCATCGATGTGTTCGCCAGCGAGCCCACGACCGACAGCCCGCTGTTCGACCTGCCCCAGGTGGTCGTCACCCCACACCTGGGCGCGTCGACTGCCGAGGCTCAGGACCGCGCAGGCACCGATGTCGCCGAGAGCGTCAAGCTCGCGCTGGCCGGCGAATTCGTACCCGACGCGGTGAACGTCGGCGGCGGTGTTGTTGGTGAGGAGGTGGCGCCGTGGCTGGACCTGGTACGCAAGCTCGGTCTGGTCATCGGAGTGCTGTCCGCGGAGCTGCCGGTGTCGATCTCCGTTCAGGTGCGCGGTGAGCTCGCATCCGAAGACGTTGAAGTGCTTCGACTTTCGGCCCTGCGCGGGCTGTTCTCCTCGGTGATCGAGGACCCGGTGACCTTCGTCAATGCACCCTCGCTGGCCACCGAGCGCGGCGTGGAGGCCAGCATCAGCACCGCGACCGAGAGCCCAAGCCATCGCAGCGTCGTCGACGTGCGCGCGGTGTGCGCGGACGGCGGGGTGGCCAACGTGGCAGGCACGCTGTCGGGTCCGCAGCAGGTCGAGAAGATCGTGCAGATCAACGGCCGCAACTTCGATCTGCGCGCGCAGGGCATCAACCTGATCATCAACTATGCCGACAAGCCGGGAACCCTCGGCAAGATCGGCACGCTGCTCGGGTCCGGCGGAATCAACATCCATGCCGCACAGTTGAGCGAGGACGCCGAGGGGCCGAGCGCGACGATCCTGATGCGCATCGATCGCGATGTGCCGCCGGATCTGCGCGCTGAGATCGCCGATGCTGTCGGCGCCAACCTGCTGGAAGTGGTGGACCTGTCGTGAAATTGGCGGTGATCGCCGGCGACGGCATCGGGCCGGAAGTCATCGGGGAGGCGCTCAAGGTTCTCGACGCCGTAGTGCCGGGTGTTGAGACGACGGAGTACGACCTCGGCGCTCGGCGCTACCACGCGACGGGGGAGACCCTGCCCGACGGCATCGTCGACGAGCTGACCGGGCACGACGCAATCCTGTTGGGCGCCATCGGCGATCCCTCCGTGCCGCCCGGGGTGCTCGAGCGCGGCTTGTTGCTCACGTTGCGCTTCCAACTCGACCACCACGTGAATCTGCGCCCGTCGCGGCTGTATCCGGGTGTCGACAGCCCGCTGGCCGGCAACCCGCCCATCGACTTCGTCGTCGTGCGGGAGGGAACCGAGGGTCCCTACACCGGCACAGGTGGTGTCATCCGCGTCGGCACACCGCACGAGGTGGCCACCGAGGTCAGCCTGAACACCGCGTTCGGCGTCGAGCGCGTCGCGCGCTACGCATTCGCGAAGGCCGCCGAGCGGCGCAAGCACGTGACGCTGGTGCACAAGACGAACGTGCTGTCGTATGCGGGCAGGCTGTGGTCGCGGGTGGTCGACGAGGTAGGCGGGGATTACCCCGACATCGAGGTCGCTTACCAGCACATCGATGCGGCCACCATCCACATGGTGACCGATCCGGGCAGGTTCGACGTGATCGTCACCGACAACCTGTTCGGCGACATCATCACCGACCTCGCCGCCGCGGTGTCGGGCGGCATCGGGCTGGCCGCCAGCGGCAATATCGATGCGACGCGGACGAATCCGTCGATGTTCGAACCGGTGCACGGCAGCGCGCCCGACATCGCGGGGAAGGGCATCGCCGACCCGACCGCGGCGATCATGTCGGTTGCACTGTTGCTGTCCCACGTCGGCGAGGCCGACGCCGCCGCACGCGTCGACAAAGCTGTTGAGCAGCACCTGGCCACGCGCGGTGACGCGAGGCTGTCGACATCGGAGGTCGGCGAACGGATCATCGCGAGCCTCTAGGCCGGTCCGTGGCGACCCTTTACCGACGGTGCTGGCTGTTGGCGATCGGTTCGACCTTGTTCGCGGTCGCAACGATTCCGGGGATGTCGGCGACCGCAGGCGCCGGACTGTGCAACCTGTTGTGTTTCATCGGCTCCTGGTTCTTCACCACGGCCGGCTGGATGCAGTTGGTGTTGGCCCGGCCGCGGCTCGGTGTCGGGTGGCGTTCTGCGGCGGCGCAATTCGCGGGCACGCTCCTGTTCAATATCAGTACCGGGTCTGCGCTGTGGGCGCATGCCGTCAAGCCGGAACGTCGGCTGGTGTGGGCGCCGGACGTGCTGGGGTCGGTCGCGTTCCTGGTGACGGCGTGCTGGGCATCGTCGCGGTGACAGCGGTGGTGGGATTCATCGAACTGAAATCCCGCGACTGGCAGGCGGAGTGGATCAACATGATCGGCTGCGTCGCCTTCGGGATATCGGCGCTCGGCGCGTTCGTGACGGAGTCGGGCGTGACCGAAGACGCCCTGCTGGCGAATGCGGGCACGTTCATCGGCGCACTGTGCTTCCTTGTCGCCGCTTTGCTTGTGCTGCCGCGGCAGACACAATCAAGTGGGGGCGGCCGATAACGGCTATAGGATCGCCGAATGCCCAGCACCGCAGTCGACATGCTCGTCGTTCACCGTGTCTTCCGCCGCGAATTCGACGGCATGCCTGCGTTGATCACAGCTGTTCCTGCCGGTGATACCACCCGCGCGAAAGTGGTTGGCGACCATGTGAAATTCATGATGGCCGCACTGCATCACCACCACGCTGCCGGGGACGAGCTGGTGTGGCCGAAACTGCAGTCTCGGGCGCCGGACCACCACGCCGACCTTCAACGGATGGTGGACGAGCACACCGAGATCGCCACCGCGGTCGACGGAGTTGAATCCCTGGTCTCCGCATGGACGAAAACGGCCGACCCAAAAGGAACCCAGGCACTCTCGGTGGCTGCACGCGCGCTGTCGTCGTGCGTGGATCGCCATCTCGAGGACGAAGAACGCAACGCGTTGCCCGTCATCGAGGACCACCTGACACAACGGGAGTGGGCGGCAGCCATCAAGCGGGGAGCGTCGTTCATCTCCGCGCGTAACCTACGGCTGGGACTTGTCCTTGGCGGTCTCGTCCTCGACGCCGGGTCACCGGAAGAACGGCGAATCATCCTGTCCGGGGCGCCACTTCCGCAGCGTATCGTCGTTCAGCTGTTCGGCGCGCGCAGCGCCGCGGCGTACCGCAGGCAGCTGCACGGCCCACCGAACTAACGCTCATGCTCATGAACAGACTCCACGGTGTAGAGGTGCGGGTCGAAGCTGATCGCCAGTGCCGCAGCAGACGCCATGTGCTCGCGAGCGGTGTCATCGGACAGCATCGCCTGGTAGTGCTCGGCGCTCTGCCACTGTGCATAGTTGACGACGCGGGTGCGGTCGCTGCTGAGATGGATGTTGGCCGATAGGAAGCCGGGTTGATGCCGCATCACCTCCTCGGTCGCTGACGTCAGCAATGAGGCCAGTTCAGCCGCGTTGTCGGGTTCGACGGTGAAGACGTTGATCAGGGTCTCGTATTCGCTGTGTCGGCGGATGGTCGTCATGGCCGCTCCGTGTTCTATGTCAGGTTCCTTACATATCTATGTTAGCACTCATGTAAGGTTCCTGCCATGGGTGCTTCCGATACCGAACAGGCCGTCGGCTACCTGGTGAAGCGCGTGCAACAGTCGCTACGCCGCCGGTGTGACGCCGCTTTGCGGCCGAGCGGGCTTTCGATGGCTCAGTACGCGGCGATGCGCGCACTCGCCGATCATCCGGATGCGTCAGCGTCGGAACTGGCGAGGCTGTGCTTTGTCACGCGACAGTCACTACAGGATCTTCTGGTCGGTTTGAGGAACGGGGGATACGTGAGGGACGCCAAAGCGCCGCCGCGCGGTCGGGCCCGCTCACTGGAAATCACCGCCGCAGGAAGAAAGCGGCTCGCGGAGGCTCACAGCGCTGTGCTAGAGGTGGAATCGTCCATGCTGGAAGGGATTTCAGCCAAAACCCAAGGCCAGCTAGCGGTATCGCTCGATCGATGCGCCCAGAACCTGGAGGCGCAGTGACGGGATGCGGTGAGTTTGCGCAACAACTCTGGCGTACCGCGGGCTCGTCCGGCGACTGTTGACGGTGGATTTCCCGGCTAAGGGTCGGTGATCAGTAGGGGATCAGAATCGACGGGTACCAGCGGTATCGCAATCAACGGGAACAGGGCGCACACCGCGAACGCCGCCGCATAGCCTGCAGCGCCGATCAGCGCACCGAACACCGGCGGTGCGATGCCCGCGGTGAGCAGCTGGCTGGTGTTCTGCGTGCCCAGCGCCCGGCCGCTCCAAAACGGCCCGGCGATCTCGGCGATCGCGGTGAACGCTAATCCGTTGTCGGACACGGTGATCACCGACGCGACGATCACCATCGCAACGCTGATTGGAGATCCAAGCCAGTCCGTCAGCGCCAGCAGGCCCATCGAAGCCGCAGCCGCCAACGCGATGATGCGGATCGGGCGCAGCCGGGAGTGGGCGATGTCCGACCACCGTCCCGCCGCGATCCGGCCTGCGGCGCCGAGCACCTGCGCCGCCGTCACCAGCGCGCCCGCCGAACCGGCAGACCAGCCGCGCTCGATCATCAACCACACCAGCGTGAACGTCCACACCACAACCTGAGGGGCGACCAGCAGTACGGAAACCACGTGAATCCGCCACAGCACCGACGAGCCTCTGTACGGGTTGGCGAGATCCTGCTCGGTGGCATTCGCGCGCGGCGGCCGAGGCGGATCCTTGACGGCCACCGCACACACGACCGCCGAGGCCGCGCACACGATAGCGGGAAACAACAGCGCCACCGAGACGCCGTGACTTTCTGCCAGCCGAGGAATCACCAACGCGCCCAACCCGACTCCCAGCGGCTGAGCCGTCTGCCGGATGCCCATCACGAGTCCGCGCTGCTGCGGCGGGAACCAGCCCACCACCAGTCGGCCGCTGGCCGAATTGCTGCTGGCGGCCGCCATCCCGCCCAGAAGGAGAAATGCGCCGACCGCGACCAGTGAATGCACCGAGGCCGCGGCGAACGCGGCGGCCGCAGTCAGTGCCGAACCCAGTGCCAGCACGATGCGCTCACCGATTCGATCGACGACGTAGCCCCACGCGATGAGGGTGAATACCATGCCGAGGCTCGGCATTGACGACACCAGCCCCGCCGTCGCGAGGTCCAGATGACGTTCGGTGTGCAGCGTGGGGATGAGAAACGCGGCGCCGTTGATGAAGACGTTCGCACACAGTGTCGCGGTCAACGCAATCACAAGCATCGACCAACGGCGTATCGTGCCGATCGCTTCGACGGACATGCACTCATCGTCGCATAGCCATCTCAGCATATTGAATCCTTGTCTCAAATGATGAGACCAACGTGTTGGGGAGTGGGTGCCGGTCGCGGCGCGGCCGCCCATTAGGCTGGGATGATGCGCCTAGGCCGAATTGCCAGCCCAGACGGGGTTGCCTTCGTCAGCATCGAGGGATCGCCTGACGACCCCGCCGCGGTCGTCAGGGAGATCGCCGAACATCCCTTCGGTAATCCCACCTTCACCGGACGCCAATGGCCGCTTGCCGATGTGCGGCTGCTTGCTCCGATCCTGGCCAGCAAGGTGGTGTGCATCGGCAAGAACTACGCCGCGCACATCGCCGAGACGGGTGGCGGTGAGTTCGCCGACCCGATCATCTTCATGAAGCCGAACACCGCGATCGTCGGGCCCAATGTGCCGATTCAGTTGCCTGCCGACGCCAACCCTGTGCACTTCGAGGGCGAGTTGGCCGTCGTCATCGGCAGGCCGTGCAAGGACGTCTCTGCGGCCCAGGCGGCCGAGAACATCCTCGGCTACACCATCGCGAACGATGTCTCGGCGCGTGATCAGCAGAAGAAGGACGGTCAGTGGACGAGGGCCAAGGGCCATGACACGTTCTGCCCCGTCGGCCCGTGGATCGCGACCGATGTCGATCCGTCGGAACTGGGGATCCGCACCGAGGTCAACGGCGAGGTCAAGCAGGACAGCCGAACGTCGAACATGATTCACGATGTCGGTGCGATCGTGGAATGGATCTCGGCGGTGATGACGCTGCTGCCGGGCGATCTCATCCTCACCGGTACGCCAGAGGGTGTCGGGCCGATCGAGAACGGCGACACCGTCAGCATCACCATCGAAGGCATTGGGACCCTGACCAATCCCGTTGTACGCAAGGCCAAGTCATGACAGACGTGCGAGTTCGCTTCTGCCCGTCGCCAACCGGGACGCCGCATGTGGGCTTGATTCGTACCGCACTGTTCAATTGGGCCTACGCACGGCACACCGGCGGACAGTTCGTGTTCCGGCTTGAAGACACCGACGCTGAACGCGACAGCGAGGAAAGCTATCTCGCCCTTCTCGACGCGTTGGACTGGCTCGGTCTGAACTACGACGAGGGTCCGGAGGTGGGCGGACCCTACGGCCCCTACCGGCAGTCCGAGCGTCGCGAGGTCTATCGCGACGTGGTGGCCAAGCTGGTCGCCGCGGGGGAGGTGTACGAGGCGTATTCCACACCGGAAGAGGTGGAAGCACGTCACCTTGCCGCCGCCCGCAACCCAAAGCTCGGCTACGACAACTTCGATCGCGACTTGACAGACGAACAGCGCGCCGCCCACCGCAAGGAGGGGCGCAGGCCGGTGTTGCGGTTGCGGATGCCCGACGACGACATCACCTGGACGGATCTCGTTCGCGGCGAGACGACGTTCGCCCCGGGTTCTGTTCCGGACTACGCGCTGACCCGTGCCAGCGGAGATCCGTTGTACACGTTGGTCAATCCGGTTGACGACGCGTTGATGAAGATCACCCACGTGTTGCGCGGAGACGACCTCTTGTCATCGACACCGCGTCAGATTGCGTTGTACCGGGCGTTGATTCGCATCGGCCTCACCGACCACGTCCCGCAGTTCGGTCACCTGCCTGCCGTGCTCGGCGAGGGCACCAAGAAGCTGTCGAAGCGAGACCCGCAGTCCAACCTGTTCCTGCACCGCGACCGCGGCTTCATCCCCGAAGGCCTGCTGAATTACCTGGCCCTGCTTGGCTGGTCGATCGCCGACGACCGCGATGTGTTCAGCCTCGACGAGATGGTGGCGGCGTTCGACGTCGTCGACGTCAACAGCAATCCCGCCCGGTTCGACCAGAAGAAGGCCGATGCGCTGAACGCCGACCACATTCGGCTGCTGACCGAAGCGGACTTCACGCAACGGTTGCGCGCCTACTTCGATGCGCACGCATACGACACCGGCCTGGACGACACGCAGTTCTGCGAGGCCGCCCGGCTGGTGCAGACGCGCATCGTCGTGCTGGCCGACGCGTGGGACCTGTTGAAGTTCCTCAACGACGACGAGTTTTCGGTCGACGAGAAGGCCGCGGCGAAAGAGCTCGGCACCGATGCGGTGCCAGTCCTCGACGCCGCGTCGAACGCGCTCGATGCACTCACGGAATGGACGACCGACAAGATCGAATCGGCACTCAAGGTCTCGCTGCTGGAAAACCTGGCGCTCAAGCCGCGCAAGGCGTTCGGGCCGATCCGCGTCGCCGTCACCGGATCCTCGGTGAGTCCGCCGCTGTTCGAGTCGCTGGAGCTGCTCGGCCGCGACCGCAGCCTGGACCGGTTGCGGGCGGCCCGGGCCCGCTCGGACTCCGCCGCGACCGGCGCGTGAGAAGACGGCGCGAAATCTTTGGTAATCTGCACGTCGGCCCGGCATCACGCGCGGCAGGTGCGCCCGCAGCGCGTTAGGCCGGAAAATAGCCTGTGACCAGCGGTTACAGGCGGCCAATGGGGTATGGTGTAATTGGCAACACAGCTGATTCTGGTTCAGCCATTCTAGGTTCGAGTCCTGGTACCCCAGCAGCACGAGCGATTAGGGTCGGTATCTGCTCCTGAGCTATGCTGGCCCTTCGGAAAAGTTCTAGCCCCCGTCGTCTAGCGGCCTAGGACGCCGCCCTCTCACGGCGGTAGCGTGGGTTCGAATCCCATCGGGGGTACCAAATCCCGCGAGTTCTCACCGAGACTGCTGACAGCGCGCAGACACGCTGAAATTCGCGATCTCACCGCAGTCTCGACGTCGAAGCTATCCGCACGGGATGGTCGGAGTTCCACAAACCTTGCCGTTGGTACTTCCGGTGCTGCTGCCCGTGCTTTGTCCGGCTGAGCTGCCGGAGCTGGTGCTGCCGCTGCTGGTGCTGCCGCCGCTGGTGCTGCCGGTGTTGGTGGCGCTCTTGCTCTCTCCAGTGCTGCTGCCGGTGGTGCCGGTGCCGGTCGTGCCTGTGCCCGTGGTGCCGGTGCCGGTCGTGCCTGTGCCCGTGGTGCCGGTGCCGGTCGTGCCGGTGCCGGTGGTGCCTGTGCTGGTGGTGCCGGTGCCGGTGGTGCCTGTGCCGGTGGTGCCTGCGGTCGTGGTTCCGGTGTCTGTGGTGCCGGTGTTGGTCGTTCCTGTGGTCGTCGTGCCGGTGTTGGTTGTGCCGGTGTTGGTCGAGCCCGTGGTGGCGGTGCCGGTGGTCACGGGACCAGGGTTCACGCCGCCGTTGGTGGTGACGATGCCCGGGTTCACGCCGCCGTTGGTGGTGCTGGGGATGTTCACGCCACCGTTGGTGTTGCGTGGGATGTTCACGCCCCCGGAGCCGTTCGTTGAGTTGACGGCGGGGGGCGGCGATGCCGGGCTCGGCGGCGGCGGCGCGCCGCCATTCACCGGAGCGCCTCCGCCGTCAGCTGGATTCGCCGGCGCCACCGTGACTGACGCAGGTGCCTTGGGCGCCTCGTTTTGGCTGGAACCCGTCAACGAATAGGCCAGGCCGCCGCCCGCAAGGGCCACCGCGACAACGGCCCCGGCAGTGATGAGGAGCGGCGTACCCCGGTACCACGGCGAGGGTTGCTGCTGCGGGGCGCTGTTCCATTGATCGGCTGCGCCGTACTGCTGCTGCGGGTATTGCTGGTAGGGGCCCGCGACGGGAACCTGTGGCTGCGAGTACTGCTGGTAGGGATCTCCGCCCGGATACTGCTGCTCGTACTGCTGGTAGGGCTCGCCGCCTGAATATTGGATGGGTCCGCTGTCTGCGGTCGGGCCCTCTTGTGACCATGCCAGGGCGTCTGCCTGGCCGGTAGGCGCGTCGTTGAGCGGCGTCTGCATAGTCCTGTCGCCGAGGTCCTGCGTGTAGCCGAGCAGCGTCGGGTCGTCTGGTTCGCCGCCGGGACGACCCGGTGGCGTCGGCCGATTTGTCATGGCTTCTTTCCTTCGCTGACCCCGTGGGGCCTATGAACCAATCAAACTACGCATTTGGTGGAGATACAGCGGTTTTCCGCTACATTTCGTCCTCCGCTGAGCAGCTTGGGCGAGTTGCGGTGCGTCGTTCGGGCAAAGCGAACGCCGAAGCGGACTAGCATTCTTTGTCAGTACATTGCGGCCGAGCGGCCGATCGGCCTACGCAGGTGACGACATGCCGGAAACACATCCACCGCTGGTACCGGAACCACCAGCGCCGGACACCGCGCGCGCCCCGCTCGCCGAGGAGGACCCCGACAGCGAGATGACGACCGGCCCCACGGGGGTCTGGCGCTCACTCCACAACCGCGTCAAGGACTTTGACTGGCGTCGCATACGTGAAGCGGCCATCAGCGCGATGATCGTCGTCATTCTCGCCATCGGTGTGGTGAGCAACCTGCCGGACTCCGCGATCGCGCGTGCCGTCTATCCGTTGCTTCGGCCTGCCGCGCTTGTCTCCGGGCTCGACCAGAACTGGTCGATGTTCTCGCCGACTCCGCCCCAGCGCCTGGAGTACCTCGAAGTCCACGTCGTGATGGCGAGCGGCGCCGACAAGGTGTGGACCGTTCCGCGCCGCAATCGAATAATGGGCGTTGCGTTTACGCATCGGTGGCGGAAGTTCAAGGAAGCGCTGGTGACCAATGCGGATATCCGGCCGGATTTCGCGCATTGGGTCGTCCGTCAACTGTCCGGGCCGGGTGATCGGCCTGTTCGGGTCGACATGGTGTTGCGAACACAGCAGCTTCCGCCACCCGGCGTCGCGGGGCCGGGGCAGATCGGTGCAGAGGCCCTCTACAGCGAGAATCTGACGGGACGCCGATGAGCAGTGTCGCCCGCTCGATTCGGCAGCGGCTGACGGGATTCGGGCAGCGGTGGCAGTCGTTCTGGTTCCAACCGCAGCAGATGTACACGCTCGGCGTGGTGCGCATGGCCTTCGGTGCACTCGCCGTCCTGTGGGGATTGTGGCTCCTGCCAATGCGCTACGGGCTCATGGACGCCAACGGGGTGACCCCGACCCAGCCGTCCACGCCGCATACGTGGGGCCTGTTCGCGGTCTGGAACACCAACGGCGCCATGCTGATCGGAATAGTCGCGTTGGTGTTGGCCGCCTTCGCCCTGTTGGTCGGCTGGCACAGCAGGCTTGCGGCTGTCCTCGTCTTCATCTTGATTCTGTCATTCGAGCGGCGAAGTCCGTTGGCGTTCAACGGCGGAGACGCTCTGGTCAGAATCGAGGCTCTGTTTCTCGCGATATCACCGTGCGGGGCCGCGTTATCGCTGGACCAACGGCGGAGCGCGGGGTCGTTCTGGTCTGCCCAGACAAGACCCAATTGGCCGATCCGACTGCTGCAGGTCCAACTGTCGATCATCTACATCGCTGCCGCACAGGTGAAGTTGGCTGGAGATCCATGGTTGCACGGCACCGCGGTCTCATACGTTTTGCGGCTCGAGGACATGCAACGTGTGATCGCGCCGGAATGGTTCGCGACCAACGCGCTCGCGATGAACATGCTCACGTGGGGGACCATTGCCATTGAATTGGCCGTAGGCATCCTGGTGTGGTTTCCTCAGTTCCGACCGTGGGTGCTTGCTGCCGGCGTGCTGATGCATCTGTTGATCGACGCCTATGTCCAAATCGGCATTTTCAGCTATGCAATGTTCGTCATGTACCTCGCCTGGTTGTCCCCGGAGACGGCGAAGCTGCTACCGCAGAAGTTGAGAATCGCACCGAGACGTTACGACAAGAGCCTGCAGTGAGCCGGGACGGGACGATCGGCAGTTCGCCGACGCCGCGCGGCTGGTGTAGACGTGCATCGTCGTGCTCGCAGACGCGCGGGACCTATTGAAGTACCTCAACGACGACGGCTTCGCACTCGATGAGAGGGCCGCGGCCACGGGACTCCGACGTTGGGCCGCTGATCAAATCCGATGTCTTGCGACACGCAATTCGTGTGTTCTGAAACCAAACACTGCGGGGTGCCATCCGATCTGGCGCTCGTCTACGCCTCGCTACGCAGCACATCGCTGCATGACCACGTCACCGGCGCCG
Organism: Actinomycetota bacterium; assembly: GCA_046735135.1. Classification (GTDB taxonomy): domain Bacteria; phylum Actinomycetota; class Actinomycetes; order Mycobacteriales; family Mycobacteriaceae; genus Mycobacterium. The sequence goes on along the minus strand of JBKPSU010000057.1, from coordinate 52,303 downwards.
CGGAGTTTTGGCGCAGGATGATCACATCCCACGCATTCTGACCCCATCGCCGAGCTTCGTCCAATGCCGCAGCGTCGCGCACGGAATCACGCCGAACCCAACGTCCTCCGCCCGGCGGGCCGGACAGCAACATCGTGTAGTCACGCTGGAGCCGTGGATCGCCGATCAAGTCGAGATGGTCACGTTCAGCCCAGCCGGAGAACACCTTGATGAACGTCGGTTTCACTTCTTCGAAGATGTAGTCTCGTAGCCCGGCCATGTCGTCGTGCTCCCAGAAGCCGGCGATCCGCCGCTCTGAGAGTCCCGACAGATCGACGAAATTCAACCGCGTGGTCAAGGATGTGCCGCCGCCATCGACCGCGAGCAGCGAGCCTTCACGTATGCCGAGGACGTCGGCGTAACCGTTGAAGAGGTAACCCGTGTTCTGTGCGATGTCGCACAGCCCCGCGGTTGGATTTCTGCGGAAGTTGACTGCGGCCGACGCGAAGCCGCTAAGCGTCATTGCGACGGCCAGCGCGGCGGCCATGCTTGCCGCCAACCGCTTGCCCGTCGAGAGGCTGGGCAACACTTGCGCGGCAGCCAGTGCGACTGTCAGGGCGGCAAGTGGCCACACGGGTGTGGCGAATCGCCATTGTGCCATCCAATCTGGCTGCAGCACTACATAACCGGCAACCGCAAGGCCTAGCGGCACCAGGAGCACGGATATCGCGCGTGCAACTGGTCCGCCACGCGCCAGTGCGAGCGTGACCGTGGCCGCGCAGAGGAGCGCAGTGAGCCAGCCGACATTGACGATCAGCGTTGCAGGCCGATCGAGCCCGTCTATACCTGGCAGTCCTTGCGCTTTGGCCCGGGCCGTATTCGGTAGGTAGTCGCCGAAGGTGACCAGCCGCCAGGCCATGTAGGCGCCGGTAGGAATCGCAAAGGTAGCAAGCGACGTCAGACACGCGACGATGTTACGGCGCATACCGTTACGGTCGGCGGCCAGCAATATTGCAAGAGGATAGGCAGCCGCATACGCGATTCCGTCAGGCCGCGTGAGTGCGGCCAGTGCAGCCAGCCCTCCGGCTACGGCGGCGGTCCGGGTAACGGGCAGCGTTTCCGATAGGGCGGCGCAGGCGAGGACCGCGGCCAACGCGGTGACCGTGCATGCAAAGAGGCCGTTCTCCAACCCACTCGTGGTCCAGATGACAAAAGACGGGACGAGAGCGGTCGCGGTGCCGGCGGCGATCGTAACCGCCACCGGGCGATGGCTCACTCTCGCCGCGACGGCGTACATCGCGGAGAACGTTCCGAACGAGAACACAAGCGCTGCGAACTTAGGAAAGGCCACGATGTCCGGGGTCCCCGCCCAAGTTCCGTGATCGAACAACTTCGACCATCGGCTCACCACGAGGACCGCGAGCCATGCCGGGCTGGAAAAGCCCTCGACCGGTGCAGCGCCGGATTGCAGGACCGGGCCCTCACCGATGGACAACGAGCGCGCGTAGGCGAACGTCAGTCCGGCGTCATCGACGATCCACTGGCCGTAGTACGCCGAGTGCAGCGCGGCCACGACCGTTGGGACGCCCGCCGCGAACATCCGGTACGCGGTGCCTCGCCACCGATGAGTCACCGCCGACTGCTGAGTCCCCGCTAAATCCGGATTGGAATCTTCAGCAATTCGATGTTCGTCATGTACGTTTCGCGGTTCCTGCCCGAATCGGTGAGAAGCTGGCCGGAGAAATTGAAGCACGCACCACGGCGTACCACGCATCAGAGTCTGCGGGCCAAGGCGTCGGCGGCGGCGAGCAGGTCCGCTGCCCATCGTGCTCCCGGTCGCCGACCCATCCTGTCGATCGGACCCGACACCGACACCGCCGCAATTACCGTGCCGCGCCCGTCGCGCACCGGCGCGGAAACGCTTGCCACCCCCGGCTCACGCTCGGCGACGCTTTGCGCCCAGCCGCGTTTGCGAACTTCTGCCAGTGTGCGGTCGCTGAACTTCGCTGTCGGCAGGACCGCCTGCTGTGTAGCGGCGTCACTGTAGGCCAGCAGGATCTTCGCGCCCGAGCCCGCCGTCATCGGCAAGTGCGTGCCGACGGGCACCGTATCTCTCAGGCCCGCAGGCGGTTCCAGGGCGGCGACACAAATTCGCGACGTGCCCTCGCGGCGATAGAGCTGGACGCTCTCTCCGGTGATCTCACGCAGCCGCGGCAGCACGGCTGCGCCTGCGGCCAACAGCGGATCGTTCACTTGACCCGCCAGTTCGACCAGTGCGGGGCCGAGTCGCCATCGCCCCTCGGCATCGCGGGCAAGCAACCGGTGGACTTCCAGCCCGGCGGCGAGCCGATGGGCGGTGGCCCTCGGCAGGCCTGTCCGCTCGCAGAGTTCGGCAAGTCCGCATGGCGCTTCGGCGACCGTGTGCAGCACACCCACCGCTTTGTCCAGCACGCCGATACCGCTATCCTGTCTCACAAGGAGATACTAGCGTTCCAGATTGTGAGATGGTCAAGTATGACAACCAACACGCGGCCACGCACCATGGCGGAGAAGGTGTGGGACGACCATGTCGTCGCTCCAGGTGGTGGCACGGGCGATGCCCGCGAACCCGATCTGATCTACATCGACCTGCATCTCGTGCACGAGGTGACCAGCCCTCAGGCGTTCGACGGGTTGCGGCTCGCGGGCCGCGGTGTCCGGCGCCCGGATTTGACGATCGCCACCGAGGATCACAACGTTCCGACGGTCGACATCGACAAGCCGATCGCCGACCCCGTGTCGCGAACTCAAGTCGAGACGCTGAGACGCAACTGCGAAGAGTTCGGCATCCGGCTGCATCCTATGGGCGATATCGAGCAAGGCATCGTGCACATCATCGGACCGCAACTCGGGCTGACGCAGCCGGGGACGACGGTCGTGTGCGGCGACAGCCACACCTCCACACACGGTGCGTTCGGTGCGCTCGCGATGGGCATCGGTACATCGGAGGTGGAACACGTGCTCGCTACGCAGACGCTGCCGCTGCAGCCGTTCAAGACGATGGCGGTGAACGTCGACGGTCAACTGCCTGAAGGCGTAAGCCCGAAGGACATCATTCTGGCGGTGATCGCGAAGATCGGCACCGGCGGTGGGCAGGGCCATGTCATCGAGTACCGCGGTAGCGCCATCGAATCGTTGTCGATGGAAGGCCGGATGACGATCTGCAACATGAGCATCGAGGCCGGCGCGCGCGCGGGCATGGTCGCACCCGACGAGACGACGTACGAATTTCTGCGCGGACGTCCGCATGCGCCGACGGGTGCCGATTGGGATGCGGCTTTCGCGGCGTGGGAGCTCCTGCGCACGGACGACGATGCCGAATTCGACACCGAGGTGTATCTCGACGCATCTACGCTCAGCCCGTTCGTCACGTGGGGCACCAACCCGGGGCAGGGGGTTGCGCTGTCGGCGTCGGTTCCCGACCCGGAACTGATGTTCGACGACGGAGAACGACATTCCGCCGAGAAAGCGCTGGCGTACATGGATCTTCGGCCCGGCACAGCGATGCGCGACATCCCGGTGGATGCGGTGTTCGTCGGATCGTGCACCAACGGGCGCATCGAAGATCTGCGCGTGGTCGCCGACGTGCTGCGCGGGCGCAAGGTCGCAGGCGGCGTGCGGATGCTCGTGGTGCCCGGCTCGATGCGCGTGCGCGCTCAGGCGGAATCGGAAGGCCTCGGCGAAATCTTCACCGCGGCCGGCGCGGAGTGGCGGCAGGCCGGCTGCTCGATGTGTCTCGGCATGAACCCCGATCAGTTGGCACCGGGCGAACGATGCGCATCGACCTCCAACCGAAATTTCGAGGGCAGGCAGGGTAAGGGCGGTCGCACACATCTGGTGTCGCCGGCTGTCGCCGCGGCCACCGCAGTACGCGGAACGTTGTCGTCGCCCGCAGACCTGAGCCGTTAGGGGAGAGAGAATGGATTCGTTTCGCACGCATACCGGCATCGGAGTACCGCTGCGGCGGTCGAATGTCGATACCGACCAGATCATTCCGGCGTCCTACCTGAAGCGAGTCACACGAACGGGATTCGAGGACGGGCTGTTCGCGTCGTGGCGCAGTGACCCGTCGTTTGTTCTCAACCTGAGTCCGTTCGACAAGGGATCGGTATTGGTCGCCGGGCCAGATTTCGGCACAGGGTCGTCGCGCGAACACGCGGTGTGGGCACTCATGGACTACGGCTTCCGGGTCGTTATCTCGTCTCGCTTCGCCGATATTTTTCGCGGGAATGCCGGTAAGGCGGGACTGCTGGCGGCCGAAGTTGCCCAAGATGATGTGGAACTCCTGTGGAAGCTGATCGAGCAGCAGCCGGGACTGGAAATCACTGTGAATCTTCAAGATCGGAATGTGTCTGCAGGAACGGTCATGCTGCCGTTCAAGATTGACGATTACACCGCCTGGCGATTGCTTGAAGGACTTGACGATATAGGCCTTACGCTGCGGAAACTCGACAAAATCGAGTCTTATGAATCCAACCGTCCGGAGTGGAAACCGCGTACGTTGCCTGCCCCGGATAACGCTCGCGGCAACCGAAAATAGGGGTCGAGAAACACCTCCTCTGACACCTCCGCCAGCGGCCATGCGCGGCAACCGGATTGCGAAATTTCGCGCCAGCAACGGCTGAAATTGCGCGTGGCTCTTGGAAATCAGTGGTAAGTCGTATTACCGTGTCCTTCTAGTTGGTCCAAGGTGGATCACTGTTGTGGAGGTTTTGCATGAACAAAGCAGAGCTGATCGACGTACTCACGACGAAGCTCGGCACGGACCGCCGGACGGCAACTGATGCGGTCGAAAACGTTGTCGACACGATCGTGCGTGCAGTGCATAAGGGTGACAGTGTCACCATTACCGGTTTCGGCGTTTTCGAACAGCGCCGTCGTGCAGCGCGGGTGGCGCGTAATCCGCGCACCGGCGAGACAGTGAAAGTGAAGCCCACGTCCGTGCCGGCGTTCCGGCCCGGCGCCCAATTCAAAGCTGTTATCTCTGGCGCACAGCGCCTCTCGGCGGAAGGACCTGCAGTGAAGCGTGGTGGAAGCGGTGGTACGGCTCGTAAGGCTGTCAAGAGGACGGCGGCCAAGAAGGCTGTGAAGCGTAGCGCGGCCAAGAAGGCAGTGAAGCGCAGCGCCGCCAAGAAGGCAGTGAAGCGCAGCGCCGCCAAGAAGGCAGTGAAGCGCAGCGCCGCCAAAAAGGCAGTGAAGCGCGGCGCGGCCAAAAAGGCAGTGAAGCGCGGCGCCGCCAAGAAGGCAGTGCGCCGGGCACCTGCTAAGGGTCGTCGGTAGTTTCCAGTCAGATACGCCGTGGGTCTCTGTGGCCCGCGGCGTATCTGCGTTTTCGGCAATCGGAGTGTTCGGTTCATCCCCGAAACCGAGTTCACTGAAGGCTTGTTGGAGTACCGGGACCACGGCTGTTCCAACACTTTCGCAGCGGGCACGAATGCGTTGCGCCGACTTTTCCGTCGGGCGCACGTCGGACGCCGATGAAAAACGCCGATCTCTCGCCGCCGGGACTCGCTGCAACGATCGCCGAATTCATCGAGCGGACAGCTTCATGTTGTCACCGTCGTCGGTAACGACACCAGGTGCGATTGCGGGTCGTGCTGCGGATTCGGGCCGACGGCCGCGCCGTTGACGGTCCGGCCGTTGCCCGACGAATTGTTGGCGACCTGATAGACGCCCTTGAACAACGCTGATGTCCGCAACGATCTGCGCGCGTGCTGCAAGGGATCTCGCCGGTGTACATCCGTGCTGGCCACCGAGCGACTGACGACTTTCGACCGTCCGGCCCTGATCGCATGGGGGCAGTCGCGACCGGTTGTTCCCCATCGCCGATGCCGAACGACTCGCTCGCACACTTGCACGTGCTCTTCTCGAACTGATCGAGATGCGCGCACGTATGTTCACATCGATCAACCGCAACGATCGGCCGAACTGATCGGCGGCCTGGTTGCCTCGAACTAGTTATTTCTTGGTGGCCAGCGGACTACCGATGTGGTCGGCCGCCACCAAGCGGCCCTGCCACGATGACATGACCCACGTGCTGCCCTTGCGGTTGCGCGACTTGTCAGGACGCACACCGTCGCGGTCGCACCACCACGCGATCAGATCGGGTATGACTTTTCCCTGCGTGCAGATCACCGGGGTGCCCTCCGCGGCGGCGATCTCCAGAATCCGCCTCCGGGCCGCCTTGCGATCGTCGGTGTAGGCCTCCTCGGTCAACAACGGTTCGTTGTGAATTCGCACGCCCAGCTCTTCGGCCAACGGTTCGATGGTCTGCCTGCAGCGCACCCGGTCCGCGGCGTAGAGCGTGTCGGCACCGAATGCGAGCAGTTGACCGACGAGTGATTCGGCTTGTGCGCGGCCGCGCTTGTCCAGCGGTCGCATGCGATCGTCGCCCTTGTATCGGGACTTACTGCCGGCAGTGCCGTGCCGAACGATGAGGATGGTCTTCGTTTCGGCAGGAATCTTGGCGAACCGGCGCAGCACCTTCCGGTCGTGCGGATAGATCAGTTCTTTGATCGCCGCCGTGACCGGCAGCCACTTCAGCTCGTCGACTTCGGAGTTCGGGGCGAACTCACCATCCACGATGTGTGCGGCCCAGTACCGAACCTTCTTGATGCCCTGCGTCTCAACCGGGTAGCTCACCGACGCCAGCCGCCTGCCGAGATGGCAACTGAATCCGGTCTCCTCGTGCACTTCCCGCACAGCGGTCACCGGCTCGTTCTCTCCGACTTCGACCTTGCCCTTGGGCAGTGACCAATCGTCGTAGCGCGGGCGGTGGATCACCGCGACTTCGGGTTCGGACCCGTCATCGCTGGCTCGCCACAGCACCGCACCGGCCGCGAGTACGGCTTTGTTCGCCGGCACTGCGCTGGGGGAGGAATTCTTCGGCACCTCAACTCCTGGAGGTCATTCGAGTCGCGGGCGACCTCAGGGTTGCCGGTGGCGTTCCATCAGCCACATCTGATGGTCGCGCACGGTCTGGCCCTCCTGAGGCAATGCCGTCCAGTTTCCGTCGGGACCGAGCTCCCAGCACCGAGTGGCGGGGTTCATTGCCGACTCGAACATTTCGTCCAATTGAGCCTTCAGCCTCGGATCCTTCACTTCCGCCATCACTTCGACCCGTCGGTCGAGATTACGATGCATCATGTCCGCGCTGCCGATCCAGAATTCATCGATGGCGCGGAAGTGAATAATTCGTGAGTGTTCCAGGAAGCGCCCCAAAATCGAGCGCACCACGATGTTCTCGGAGAATCTGGGATCGCCCGGCCGGAGCGCGCAGATGCCTCGCACCACGACTTCCACTCGCACGCCGGCCTGCGACGCCCGGTACAGCGCGTCGATCACCTGCTCGTCGACCAACGCGTTGGCCTTAAGCCTGATTCGACCCGCCGCGCCGTCCCGGGTGGCGGCGGCTTCGCGTTCGATGCGCTCGATGATGCCCCTACGCACACCTTGCGGCGCGACGAGAAGGTTGCGGTAGGAATCCTTGCGCGAATAGCCGGTCAATGAATTGAAAAGATCGGTGAGGTCGGCCCCGATGTCGGGCGCGGCGGTCAGCAGGCCGACATCCTCATACAGCCGGGCTGTTTTCGGGTTGTAGTTACCGGTGCCCACGTGGCAGTAGCGGCGGATCGCCGAACCTTCCCTGCGCACCACAAGGCAGGTCTTGCAGTGTGTCTTCAGCCCGATGAGGCCGTACACGACATGCACCCCCGCCTGTTCGAGTGCTCGTGCCCACTTGATGTTGGCCTGCTCGTCGAAACGTGCCTTGATTTCAACGAGCGCGACGACCTGCTTGCCCGCCGACGCGGCGTCGATCAGCGCGTTGACGATCGGGGAGTCGCCGGAGGTGCGATACAACGTCTGCTTGATCGCCAGCACGTTCGGGTCGGCGGCCGCCTGTTCGATGAATCGCTGCACCGTCGTCGAGAACGAGTCATACGGATGGTGCACGAGGACGTCACCGTCGCGCAGGGTGGCGAAGATGCTTTTCGGAGTTTCCCGTTCACCGAATGCCGGAGGGGTGGCGGGCACGAACGGCGGATCCTTGAGGTCCGGGCGATCCACGCCGTAGATCTGCCACAGCGACGACAGATCCAACAGCCCTGGCACCTCGATGACATCACCCGGATTCACGTCGAGCTCGCGCAGCAGCAGCTCCAACATGTTCTCGGTCATGTCGTCGGCGACTTCGAGCCGCACCGGTGAGCCGAATCGCCTACGCGCCAACTCGCGCTCGAGCGCCTGCAACAGATCTTCGTCCCGGTCCTCTTCGACCTCGAAGTCGGCGTTGCGGGTGATGCGGAACGCGTGGTGCTCGACGATCTCCAGGCCGGGGAACAACACCGTCAGAAACGCCGCGATCAATTCCTCCATCGGAAGGAATCGCAATTCGCCGCCGCGGCTGTCGAGTTCGACGAACCGGTCGACGTTGTCGGGCACCTTGATTCGGGCGAAGTGCTGGCCGCCGTCGTCGGGATGTCTGACGGTGATGGCCAGGTTCAGGCTCAGCCCGCTGACGAACGGGAACGGGTGTGCGGGATCGACGGCGAGCGGTGTCAGAACAGGGAAGACCTGCTCGTGGAAATACGTCGACAGCCGGTCCCGCTCGGCGTCGTCGAGTTCGGCCCACGTGACGATGACGATGCCTTCGTCGGCCAGTGCCGGACGAACGGAGTCGAGGAACACATGTGCGTGTCTGCTGGAAATCTGCTGCGTGCGTTCGCTGATCCGGCGCAACTGCTCACGCGGTGACAGGCCGTCGGCCGATCGCACAGACAGACCCATCTCGTCGCGTCGTTTCAGGCCGGCCACCCGGACCATGTAGAACTCGTCGAGGTTCGATGCGAAGATCGCGAGGAACTTCGCCCGCTCCAGCAGCGGGAGCGAGGTGTCGGCGGCCAGCGCCAGCACCCGCGCGTTGAAGTCCAGCCAGCTCAGCTCGCGGTTGAGATACCGGTCCTCGGGCAGCGCATCGTCGACAGCGGGTGCCGTCGCCGCAGGTGGTGCCTCCGGCGCCGAATCACCCGGCGCCACAGCAATGTCGTCCGGTCGAACTTGCGCCTCGGCTTCGGTCATCGCTTCGATCATCCCCCATCTACCAGCGGAACTGTTACCGACGACCATATCCGTCGATAGCTATTCACCTTGGCCTGCCGATGGCCTGCGACGTTGCCGCTCCCACGCCGAGTCGACGCGCCACCATCAGGTCGTCGGGCGTGTCGATGTCACACCGCAGACCGGGCCATGCCCCGGTCAGCTCGATGGCGCCCGAATGCGTGTGGCGCCGGGCCGAATCCGGACCGAACTCGGGTTCAAGCGGTACTCCGAAGGCAAACAGAGCGGAGGTGCCAGTTCCGTGCCGGTCCCCGACGAAGCTTCGACGGTAGCCGCGTGCGGCGCTTATCGCTTCGGCTAACTCCTGTGGCTGAAGAGCCGGTAGATCACCTTGCAGTGCAACGACATTCGATGTGTATTCACGCACGACTGCTTCAGCGGCAACGATCGCGTTGTTCAGCGGGTTGCGATGACCGTCCGGCGTCGGGTCGCTGAGCGCGCGGGCACCCAACTCCTGCGCGGCCTCGGCAGCAACTCGGTCGGGGGTCACGACGGTGACCGTGTGAAGCGCAGGGACCGCCAGCGCGGCCTTGACGGTGTCGATCATCATGGCCAACACCACGCCCTCCCGCGTCGCCGCCGAGAACACCGGGGCGAGTCGCGTCTTGGCGGCGGCGAGCCGCTTGACGGCGATGATCAACCCGACATCGGCTGGCGCGCCGGTCTGCGTGCCGCTCATGAGTTCTCATCCTGCCAGCCGCGCCTACTCAACGCGGCTCGCGCCGCTCGATCCTCGCCCCGCTAGGGTGAAACCGTGGTTGAAGCTGCAGTGATGGGCGCCGGTGCATGGGGCACCGCGCTGGCCAAGGTGCTTGCCGATGCGGGCAACGACGTCACATTGTGGGCCCGCCGCCCTGAGCTGGCCGACGAGATCAACGACACCCATCGCAACAGCGAATACCTCGGCGGCGTCGAGTTGCCGAGGACGATCCGCGCGACCAGCGACGCTGCTTCGGCGTTGTCGGGCGCATGCACGGTGCTGCTCGCGGTGCCGTCACAAAACCTCCGGGTCAATCTCTACGACTGGTCCGGCCTGCTCGGCGACGACGTCACGCTGGTCAGCCTGGCCAAGGGCATCGAGCTGGAAACGCTGATGCGGATGAGTCAGGTGGTGGTCCAGGTGACCGGCGCCGACCCATCGCGGGTGGCAGTCGTCACCGGACCGAACCTGGCCAGTGAAATCGCCGAGGAGCAGCCGGCGGCCACCGTCGTCGCGTGTGCCGACTCCGGCCGTGCGGTGACCCTGCAGCGTGCGCTGGCCACCCGGTACTTCCGGCCGTACACCAACGCCGACGTCATCGGCGCTGAGGTCGGCGGGGCCTGTAAGAACGTGATCGCCCTGGCCTGCGGCATGGGGGCCGGTATCGGGCTCGGGGAGAACTCGTTGGCGGCGATCATCACCCGTGGGCTGGCCGAGATCATGCGGCTGGGAATCGCGTTGGGAGCCAAGCCCGCGACGCTTGCGGGCCTGGCGGGCGTCGGCGACCTCGTCGCGACATGCACGTCGCCGCACTCGCGCAACCGCACCTTCGGCCAGCGGCTCGGAAAGGGGGAGTCGCCGGAGGCCGCGAAGCTGGCGGCCGGTGGGCACGTCGCTGAAGGCGTCACGTCATGCGAGTCGGTACTGGCTCTCGCGGCGAGCTACGACGTCGAGATGCCACTGACCGATGCCGTACATCGCGTGTGCCACAAGGGTCTGTCGGTGTATGAGGCGGTCGCGCTGCTGCTCGGCCGCCGCACCAAACCGGAGTAGGCGACATGGATGGCCGATACGGCGACTCCACCCGTACCGTCAAAGCCGTTGGGCTGGAAGCGGTTCCGGGGGCACCGGTGGCACCCCCTCCGGTGCCTGCCGCGGCGTATCACATTCCGCCCAACGAGGACGACGCACTCGACAGCTACGGGCGCTACCACAACCCCACCTGGCGCCAACTGGAATCTGCATTGGCTGAACTCGAAGGCGCCGCAGCGGCGTTGACGTTCGGTTCCGGAATGGCGGCTATCACGTCGACGCTGCGGGCGCTCACCAAACCGGACACCACGTTGGTGGTGCCTGCCGACGGGTACTACCAGGTGCGTCGTTATGCGACGGAATATCTTGCACCACAAGGCGTCACCGTCATTGAAGCCACGTGTGCGGACATCATCGACGCCGCGTCGGGCGCGGATGTGGTGCTCGCCGAGACCCCGTCCAACCCTGGGTTGGACGTCGTCGACCTGCACCGCCTCGCCATGATGTGCCGCGGGCGTGGTGCGACGCTCATCGTCGACAACACCACGGCGACACCACTTGGGCAGCAGCCCCTCTCACTGGGCGCCGACCTCGTGGTGGCCAGCGCGACCAAGTCGCTTTCGGGTCACCACGATCTGCTTGCGGGCTACGTGGCGGGTAGTCACGACGATCAGATGGCGGCGATCGAAAGCGAACGTCGGCTCGCAGGACCGATCCTGGGCGCGTTCGAGGCCTGGCTGGTGCTGCGCAGCATCGGCACCGCGGGCCTGCGGTTCGAGCGGCAGTGTCAGAACGCCATGGCGATGGCGCTGACGCTGCGTACCCACCCCGCCGTGCGGTCGGTGCGCTACCCGGGCCTGACCGACGACCCGTCGCACGAGGTCGCCAACCGGCAGATGAGGCGCTTCGGCGGAATCGTGGCGGTCGAGCTCGCCAGTGCCGATGCGGTGCACGCGCTTGTGCAGAAGAGCGCCCTGTTCATCTCCTCGACCAGCTTCGGCGGCATCCACAGTTCGGTGGACCGCCGCGCCAGATGGGGCGACCCGGTCGCAGAGGGCTTCGCACGCATCTCAGCGGGCATTGAGGACACCGACGATCTGATCGCCGATATCGATCAGGCGCTGCTGCCCTGAAATCGCAGGTCGCGCCGGTAGGTCCTGCGGTTCCCGGCGGGGACGGTAGCCTCTCTAGGTTGTGACTGCCCGCCACCAGCCCGGTTCGTCCGGTCGCGTCCGTGTTGCCGTTGTCTACGGCGGACGCAGCTCCGAGCATGCGATCTCCTGCGTTTCCGCTGGCAGCATCCTCCGCCACCTCGATCCGGAGCGGTTCGAAGTGATCGCGGTCGGCATCACGCCGGGGGGTTCGTGGGTGTTGACCGACGCACGACCGGACACCCTGGCGATCACCGACGGGCGGCTGCCCGAGGTGAGCGGCGCCTCGGGTACAGCGCTGGCACTGCCTGCCGACCCGGGCCGCAGCGGTGAACTGCTGTCTCTCGGCCAGGGGACGGCGGGCGAGCTATTGGCCTCCGTCGACGTGGTGTTCCCCGTGCTGCACGGACCGTACGGAGAGGACGGCACGATCCAGGGCCTGCTCGAGCTGGCGGGCGTGCCATATGTCGGTGCGGGTGTGCTCGCGAGCGCCGCGGGCATGGACAAGGAGTTCACCAAGAAGCTGCTGGCCGCCGAGGGACTGCCGGTCGGTGACCACGCGGTGTTGCGCCCGCACCAGGAGACGCTGGACCTGAAGGAGCGCGAGCGGCTCGGGCTTCCGGTGTTCGTCAAACCGTCGCGTGCGGGATCGTCCATCGGGGTCAGCCGGGTGACGGCGTGGGATCAACTGCCCGCCGCGATCGCCGAGGCCCGCAAGCATGACCCCAAGGTGCTCGTCGAGGCGGCCGTGCCCGGCCGCGAGCTCGAGTGCGGCGTTCTCGAATTCCCCGACGGCAGAGTCGAAGCGAGCACCGTCGGCGAGATCCGGGTCGTAGGCGTGCGTGGCCGCGAGGACGGATTCTACGACTTCGCCACCAAATACCTCGAAGACGCCGCGGAGCTCGATGTGCCGGCCAAAGTCGACGACGACGTCGCCGACGAGGTGCGCAGCCTCGCCATCCGGGCGTTCCGCGCGATCGACTGCCAGGGCCTGGCCCGCGTCGACTTCTTCCTGACAGACGAGGGGCCGGTGGTCAACGAGATCAACACGATGCCCGGATTCACCACGATTTCGATGTATCCGCGGATGTGGGCTGCCAGCGGCGTGGACTATCCGACTCTGTTGGCGGCGATGGTGGACACCGCACTCGCGCGGGGGACCGGGCTGCGCTAACGAGCGGGCGCCGGGTCGAGCGGCCTGGCGGACACCGTCCGCGCGATCACTTCCGACACCTCCTGAATCGGCGTCGGTCCCGATTCGGCGGGCAGTGTCAGGGCTATATATACGGGTCGGTCGACAGCGAACCAGGTGCTCCTGTCCTGGTCGGTCACCTCGAACCACTGCACCGCGTCGACGACCTGCAATGGCGCGCCCACCACGAACTCCGCCGGACGCTCGAGCCCGCATCGAAGAATGACCGGCTCGGCGTCGGGTGCCGCCTGCCATGCCGCCGCCCCCTGCGGCGCCGGTTCGGCGGCAGGGGCGAGCCGATAATCGCCCAACCGATCGGGCAACGCTTTCATCAGTGCACGGCATTCGGGACCATCGGCCTGCGGCGCGGGCACCGCGGGTAGCGGGATCGGCTGCAACTGTTCGGGCAGCTGGCGGACCAGCGCGACCACCAAGACCGCGACGATCGCGGCGACCGCCACCGCAATCGCGGCGATCAGCAGGGACCGCGGCGGCCCATCCGAGCTGCTGTTGGTCGCGGGTGCCACACGGGCAACTCTAGGGGTGTGCCCCGGTCTGCATAGACTCCGCACAGGGTCGGCAGGAGGCGCCATGGCAAGTGAGGAGCAGGCCAGCAGCCTGGCTGGGCTGGGGGAGTTCGCCGTCATCGACCGGATCATCGCGGGCCGCAACCAACCGGGGATCGTCGCGGTGGGTCCCGGCGACGACGCGGCGGTGGTCGTCGCGCGGGACGGCAGGACAGTGGTGTCGACCGACATGCTCGTCGAGGGCAGGCACTTCCGCCGTGACTGGTCATCCGCGCACGATGTGGGCCGAAAGGCCATCGCGCAGAACGCCGCCGACATCGAGGCCATGGGGGCGGCGGCGACGGCTTTCGTCGTCGCGTTCGGTGCACCCGGTGACACCCCGTCCGCGCAGGCGCTCGAGCTCGCCGACGGTATGTGGGAGGAGGCCGCCAAGCTCGGGGCGGGAATCGTCGGCGGCGACCTTGTCAGTGCCCCGCAATGGGTGATCTCGGTGACCGTGCTCGGCGATCTCGCCGGACGCGCACCGGTGCTGCGGGCGGGAGCGCGAGTCGGGGACACACTGGCGATCGCGGGCGAGCTGGGTCGGTCCGCGGCCGGATTCCACCTGTGGCACAACAACATCGGAGGCTTTGACGAGCTGTGCCGCAGGCATCTGGTGCCCGAGCCGCCGTACGGGCAGGGGCGCGTCGCCGCCGACACCGGCGCCACGGCGATGACGGACGTCTCCGACGGACTGCTCGCCGACCTGGGCCACGTCGCCGACGCGTCCGGCGTCGGTATCAACGTGTCGACCCAACCGCTGACGGCCGACCACGATGCCGTCGCCGCCGCGGCCGAAGCCGCAGGCGCAGACCCGTGGGCATTGGTGCTCGGCGGCGGCGAAGAGCACGCCCTCGTCGCGACATTCCATGGAACGCCGCCGCACGGATGGCGGGTCATCGGCACGGTGATCGACGGGCCGCCGCGGGTGCTGGTCGACGGCGACGCGTGGCATGGAAATCCGGGTTGGCAGTCGTATCAGTGAGCCGAGCCGCTAGGTTGACTTGTCGTGACGGCGCGCCCCCTACCTGAGTTAGTCGAGAAGGGCTGGGCGCGCGCACTGGAGCCCGTCGGCGATCAGGTCGCGCGGATGGGGGAATTCCTGAGGGCCGAGATCGCGGCCGGTCAGCGGTATCTGCCTGCTGGTCAGAACGTGTTGCGCGCCTTCACTTTCCCGTTCGACCGGGTGAGTGTCCTGATCGTCGGACAGGACCCGTACCCGACGCCGGGACATGCGGTCGGGTTGAGCTTCTCCGTCGCGGCTGATGTCCGGCCGCTGCCGCGCAGCCTGGAGAACATCTATCGGGAGTACAGCAGCGATCTCGGCCATCCCGCTCCTGCCAACGGCGATCTCAGTCCGTGGGCCGAGCGCGGGGTGATGCTGCTCAACAGGGTGCTGACCGTGCGGCCGGGAAACCCCGCATCGCACCGCGGCAAGGGCTGGGAGGCGGTCACCGAATGCGCGATCCGCGCGCTGGTGGCGCGCAAACAGCCGATGGTCGCCGTGCTGTGGGGCCGTGACGCGTCCACGCTCAAACCGATGCTCGACGGCAGCGACTGCGTGGCGATCGAGTCACCGCATCCGTCGCCGTTGTCGGCCTCGCGGGGGTTCTTCGGCTCGCGACCGTTCAGTCGCGCCAACGAACTGCTCGAGAAGATGGGCGCCGACCCGATCGACTGGCGCCTGCCGTAACGGGCGGTCGACGTCGTCGAGCCTGCGGGGAGATCGTCGAAACGCGAGGAATCGCGATCTGTCCGCAGCTTCGCGAAGAGGTCTCGCGAGAATTAGCCGCGGGTGACCTTGCCTGCCTTGATGCAGGACGTGCAGACGTTGATGCGCTTCTTGTTGCCGCCCGGATGGGTCACGGCGCGCACGGTCTGGATGTTCGGGTCCCACCGACGGCTGGTCCGGCGATGGGAGTGCGACACCGACTTGCCGAAGCCGGGGCCCTTCCCGCAGATATCGCAGACGGCAGCCATATCGAGAACTCCTTGGATCAGTACTTTTGGGGGCTGACTCCTCGCGCCGAAACCGGCGCGGGTCGACCCGACAACCTGACCAGGATACCGGGGCGCAAAGCGAACGCCAAAACGATGTCCACCGGCTGCGGACCAGGCCTGTCGATGTGCCAGGCGCTGTCAGGAGCTATGGATAGGCTGGCGCCCACCGGGAGGTCCGTCAAATGGAGGTGGGAGGTGGGCGACTGATGGCCGATGCCGGTCGGCGGCTGGACGCATCAGCCCTGCGGGAATGGGCCCACACCTCGGTGGGTGACCTCATCGCCCACACCGACGAGATCAACCGGCTGAACGTCTTCCCGGTCGCCGACGCCGACACCGGCACCAACATGCTGTTCACCATGCGTGCGGCGTGGGCCCAGGCGAACGCCTCGCCGGACGCCGTCGACGTGTCGCTGGTGGCGGCGGCCCTTGCCGACGGCGCGCTGCACGGTGCCCGCGGCAATTCCGGGGTGATCCTCTCGCAGATCCTGCGCGGCCTCGCCGACGTCGCGGCCCAGGCGGCGGCCGACCGAGACGGCGAGCTGACCGAGATCGACGGCGCCGTTCTGGCCTCCGCCCTGCGTCACGCGGTCGGGTTGGTGGTGGTCTCGATGGGCGAACCGGTGCCGGGAACCGTCGTGTCGGTCCTGCAGGCAGCCGCCGCGGCGGCCGAAGACGCGCTGTCCGACGGGGCCGACCTCGGCGGCGCGCTCGCCGCGGCCGCCGGTGCCGCGGTCACCGCACTGGACAAGACCGTGGAGCAACTGGATGTGCTCGCCCACGCTGGTGTGGTCGACGCCGGTGGCCGAGGTCTGCTGGTGCTGCTCGACGCGCTCTGGAAAACCGTGTCCGGCCACGCGCAGGCCCGCCAGGAGTATGTCCCGTCCCCGCCGGCCGTCGGTGGTGCCGCCGCTACGCACGCTCCGCCGCGTTTCGAGGTGATGTATCAGCTCAGCGGCTGCGCGCCCGACGGCGTCGAGTCATTGCGTCAGCGCCTCGACGAGTTAGGCGACTCGGTCGCGATCGCAGCCTCCGCGTCGGACGGCGAACGGCGGTACTCGGTGCACGTGCACTCCGACGACGCGGGCGGCGCCGTCGAGGCCGCGTTTCCGTTCGGCACCCCGAGCCGTATCCAGATCACGGCGCTCGGCGGTGGCGCGGGCGAACACGCGCCGGGTGGCTGGAGCCGCGAGCGTGCGGTGCTTGCCGTCGTCGATGGCGACGGTGCGGCGGAACTCTTCGCGGGCGAAGGCGCCCATGTGCTGCGGCCTGACCCGCATGCGACCGACGCGACGACGGCGGTGAGCGCAAAGCAGCTTCTGCGCGGCCTGGTCGACGCGGACGCCGCGCAGATCATGGTGCTGCCCAACGGCTTCGTCGCGGCCGAGGAGTTGGTCGCCGGATGCACCGCGGCGATGGGCTGGGGAATCGACGTGGTGCCGGTGCCAACGGGGTCGATGGTGCAAGGGCTGGCCGCGCTGGCGGTGCACGACGCCGACCGCGAGGCCGTCGACGACGGCTACACGATGGCGCGGGTGGCCGCGGGCGCCCGGCACGGCTCAGTCCGCCTCGCGACCGAAGAAGCATTGACCTGGGCAGGTAGGTGTCGACCGGGCGACGGGCTCGGCATCGCTGGAGACGAGGTGCTCATCGTCGCCGAGAGCATCACCGCCGCGGGTGCCGGATTGATCGACCTGTTGCTCGTCGCGGGGGGAGAGTTGGTCACCGTGCTCAGCGGTGCCGGGGTGGATCCCGCTGTCGGCGAAGCACTTCAAGAGCACGTACACCGCGAGCACCTCGGCGCCGAGCTGGTGACCTACCACACCGGCCATCGCGGGGACGCGCTGCTGATCGGAGTCGAGTAACCGTGGTCGCGCCGGCAGATCGCCTCGACTTCGTCATCGGCAGGGCGAACGCAAAAAAGCTCGAAGAGTATTTCGGCCTGCGCACCGTCAACGACCTTCTGCGGTACTACCCGCGAAAGTACAACGAGGGGTTGACGGTTCGCGGCGAAGGTGAGGAACTCGACCTCGAGGAGGGCGAGCACGTCACGTTCGTCGACACGATCACCGAAACGAAGACCGGTGATATGAAACCGGTTTTCGACAAGAAGCGCAAGAAGATGCGATACCCCAAGTGGCTGCGGGTGACGCTCGGCAAGCATCGTCCTAAGGTCACGGCGACGTTCTTCAACGCCCAATGGATGATCGAGAAACTGCCCCAGGACACGCGCATCATGTTGTCCGGAGAGGTGAAGTACTTCAAAGGCGCTCTGCAGCTCAACCATCCGGCGTTCCTTGTGCTGCAATCGCCGGTGGGCAAGGAAATCGGCACCAAATCGCTGAAGACGATCGCCGAGTCGTCCGGAGCGACAGGCGACGAACTGCTGGCGGTGTTCGAGCGCGAATTCTTTCCGATCTACGCCGCGAATTCAAAGGTGCAGAGCTGGGACATCTATGCATGTGTCCGACAAGTGCTCGACGTTCTGGACCCTGTCGCCGAGCCGCTTCCTGAATCCTTTGTGCGCCAAGCCGGTCTGGCTTCGGAGGACGAAGCACTCCGGGCAATTCACCTCGCGGAGACCGCATCCGAACGCGAACGTGCCGTCCGGCGGCTCACCTACGACGAAGCCCTCGGGCTGCAGTGGGCGCTGGCCGCACGCAGACACGGTGAATTGGGCGAATCGGGACCGCCCGCAATGAAGAAGGACGACGGCCTGCTTGCGGCACTCATGAAGGAGCTGCCGTTCGAACTGACCAAGGGCCAGCACGCCGTGCTCGATACGCTGTCCGCCGAACTTGCCGGTACCCGCCCGATGAACCGGATGCTGCAGGGGGAGGTGGGCTCGGGTAAGACGATCGTTTCGGTGCTGGCCATGCTGCAGATGATCGATGCCGGCTACCAATGCGCGTTGCTGGCACCCACGGAAGTCCTTGCCGTCCAACATGCCCGATCGGTGCAGAACGTCCTCGGCCCGCTCGCGATGGCGGGCCAACTCGGCGGTGCCGAGAATGCGACGCGAGTCGCGCTGCTGACCGGATCGATGTCAGCGCAACAGAAGAAGCAGGTGCGCGACGAGGTCGCCGCAGGCGACGCGGGCATCGTCATCGGCACGCACGCCCTGCTGCAGGACGCCGTCGACTTCGCAAACCTCGGCATGGTGGTTGTCGACGAGCAACACCGCTTCGGCGTCGAACAGCGGGACCGCCTGCGCGCCAAGGCCCCGCAAGGTTTGACACCTCACCTGTTGGTCATGACGGCGACACCGATCCCGCGCACCGTCGCGCTGACCGTCTACGGCGATCTGGAGACCTCGACGCTGCGTGAGTTGCCGCGCGGTCGTCAACCGATCGCGACCAACACGATTTTCATCTCGCAGCAGCGCAAATGGCTGGACCGGGCATGGGCGCGCATCATCGAAGAGGTACGGGCGGGTCGGCAGGCCTACGTCGTCGCATCGCGAATCGACGAGAGCGACAAGAAAACCAATGAACACGATGATGGGCCGCCGGCAACCACGGTGGTCGAACTGCTCGAGAATCTACGGCACGGACCTCTGTCGGGGCTACGGCTCGGCTTGATGCACGGCCGTCTCTCCTCTGACGAGAAAGACTCCGTGATGGCGGCCTTCCGGGCCGGCGAGATCGATGTCCTGGTGTGCACCACGGTGATCGAGGTCGGCGTCGACGTGCCGAACGCGACAGTCATGTTCGTGATGGACGCCGACCGGTTCGGCATCAGCCAGCTGCACCAGTTGCGAGGCCGTATCGGTCGCGGCGAGCACCCCAGCCTGTGCCTGCTGGCCACCAAACTGCCCGAACAGTCCAAGGCCGGGGAGCGACTCAAGGCGGTGGCAGCCACACTGGACGGGTTCGAGCTGGCCGACCTCGATCTACAGGAGCGCCGCGAGGGGGATGTGCTGGGCTACAGCCAATCCGGCAGACCGATCACCCTGCGCTTCCTGTCGTTGTTCGAGCACCGCGACGTCATCGAGGCCGCACGCGAATTCTGCCAAGCGCACTACGAGCGGGACCCCAACGATCCCGGAATGGCGCTTTTGGCAGCGCAATTCACCGACACCGAACGCGTTGAATATCTGGACAAGTCGTGAGCCGGAAACGGTTGACGTGGTTGGCGATGGCGGTGGCGCTGGCCACGGTGGTGGCCTATCAGACCGTCGCATCGGCCGACGAGCGCGCCGCGTGGTTCGTCGCGCAGGCCGACATCCCCACCGTCGCACCCGGTGTCGACGTGTTGGCGGGCGTGGCCGAGATACCGATCCGCATCCGCGGATTCGACTACCGCAGGGCGGCGTTCGGTGACGCGTGGTCCGATGACAACCCCGCTCCCGGCGGCCACAACGGCTGTGACACCCGCAACGACATCCTCGATCGCGACCTCGTCGACAAGACATACGTGTCGATAACGCGATGCCCCCACGCCGTTGCCACCGGCACTCTGCACGATCCTTACACCAACGCCACCGTCGCGTTCGTTCGCGGCAATCAGATCGGGGCGTCGGTCCAGATCGACCACATCGTGCCGTTGGCCTTGGCATGGGATCTCGGCGCAAGAGGCTGGCCGGACGATATGCGGCTGCGATTCGCCAACGATCCTGCGAATCTGCTCGCCGTCGCGGGGCAGGCCAACCAGGACAAGGGCGACTCCGAGCCGGTGCAGTGGATGCCGCCCAATGTCGCGTTCCGCTGCCAGTACGCCGTGCAGTTCATCGCGGTGCTGCGCGGCTACGCGTTGCCGATCGACGCACCGTCGTCGGGCGTGCTGCGTGACGCCGCGTCGACCTGCCCGACGGGATGATACGGTGCCCGCGAAACGTCAGGTGCCGGTGTATGTTTCGGGATCCGGGCGGAATCGCGTTCCGTCGTCGAGCCCGTTCAGCGTGGCCATCTCGTCGTCGGTCAGCTCGAAATCGAAGACCTCGAGGTTCAACTTCACGCGCTCCGGCGACGACGAGCGCGGGATCACGACGTTGCCCAGCTGAATGCTCCAGCGGATCAACACCTGCGCAGCGGTCTTGCCGTGTGCCTCGGCGACCGAAACGATCGTCGGATTGTCCAGAAGCCGGCCGACCCCCAGCGGGCTGTAGGCCTCGGTGACGATTCCGCGGTCGGCGTTGACCGCGCGAAGCGCTGACTGGTTCAGCAGCGGGTGCAGCTCGATCTGATTCACCACCGGGGTGACGAACGACAGGTCGATGATGTTCGACAGATGCTCCTCGTTGAAGTTGGCCACGCCGATCGACCGGGTCAGGTCGGCCCCCTTGCACGACATCAGGCCGCCCCAACTGTCGACGTACTTGCCCTGCTCGCCGGCGGGCCAGTGGATCAGGTACAGGTCGACGTAGTCGAGGCCGAGGCGTTCCAGGCTCGCCTTGAGGGAGTCCTGCGACGACTGGAACCCCTGGTCCTCAGTCGCCAGTTTCGTGGTGACGAAAAGTTCCTCACGGGGCACGCCCGAGGATGCGATCGCGCGGCCCACCGCGGCCTCATTCCCGTAGGCCGCCGCCGTGTCGATCGAGCGGTAGCCCGCTTCGAGCGCCGCGGACACCGCCTCCTCGGTCTCGGTGTCCGACAGCTCGGCGACTCCCAGGCCGATCACCGGCATGGTGTGGTCGTCGTTGAGCGTGACGGAAGGAATCGCTGCCGCCGAGGTCATGTCACCTATCCCTGGTAATCGAAGGTCCCTGCTCAATTCAAGGTCCGTGGATCGGGACCCAGCCGAGTTCCATCGCCCAGCGACGAGATGTCCGCCATGTCCTGCTCACTGAGCTCGAAACCGAACACGTCGAAGTTACTCACTATTCGCTCGGGGGTCACCGACTTCGGGATGACTATATTGCCGAGTTGGATATGCCACCTAATCAGTACCTGTGCAGGCGTTTTTCCGTGTGCGTCCGCGACAGTGATCACCGTCGGGTCGGTCAACAGTGATCCCTGACCCAGCGGGGCCCACGCCTCGGTGGCGACACCCATTTGAGCGTGGACTTTGCGCAATTCCCGTTGCGGCAGCCGGGGATTCAGCTCGATCTGGTTGACGGCGGGAACGATCCCCGTGGCGTCGACCAGGATCTGCAGATGCTCGGGCTCGAAGTTGCTGACGCCGATCGACGACACCCGCCCCTGGTCGTGCAGGTGTGCGAACGCCTTGAAGGTGTCGACGAAGGTGTTCTTGGCAGGCATCGGCCAGTGGATCAGGTAAAGGTCGAGGCGATCCACCCCGAGCCGCCGGAGACTGGCGTCGAACGCCGCCAGTGTGCTGTCGTATCCCTGATCGGCATTCCACAGTTTGGTCGTGATGAAGACGTCGTCGCGGGGAACGCCGGACTTGGCGATCGCCCGGCCGGTCTCGGCCTCGTTGCCATAGATGGAGGCGGTGTCGATATGGCGGTAGCCCGCGTCCAGCGCGGTCGCCACTGCCCGCTCGGTTTCCTCCGGCGGCGTCTGGAAGACGCCGAGTCCGACCTGTGGGATCGAGTTACCGTCGTTCAGCTTTATTGAGGGAGAAGCCATGGCCCGAAGTCTGCCAGCGCGACCTGTGACGTCCGTCGGAGCAACCGACTCGGGCAACCAGCGCAGCGCCAAAGCCAGGGCCATGGATGCCGTCGGGAAGGTGGCGCTGCACACCATCCCCGCCATCCCCGACCGGCTCAAGCGCCTAGTCCTCGGCGGTCACCAGATCACGATCGACGGCAACACCCTCGACACCACCCTGCAACTGATGTTGGCGCTGGGGCATCGGTCAGGCAGCGGAGGTCTCATCCTCAGCGAAGACGTGGCGGTCGCCCGCACCGAGCTCAATGCCGTGGCCGCCCAGTACCCCCGGGTACCGGTCGAAGTCACATCGGCCCACGTGTCGGTGCCCGGCCCGGGCGGCGACATTCCGGCGGTTCACCTGCGCTCGAAGGGAGACGACGGGGCACCACTGCTGGTGTACTACCACGGCGGCGGGTTCGTCGTCGGCGGCTACGAAACTCACGGCAACCTGTGTGAGGTCATCTGCCGCGACGCCGGAGTCCACCTGCTGTTCGTCGATTATCGGATGGCGCCAGAGCACAGGGCGCCTGCGGCCGTCGACGACGCGTACGCGGCATATCTATGGGCCTGCGAACACGCCGCCGAACTAGGCGCCGACGCGAGCCGGATCGCCGTCGGCGGCGACAGCGCGGGCGGCAACCTCGCGGCGGTGGTTGCGCAACAGGCGCGCAACGACGGCGCGACGCCGCCGGTCCTGCAGATGCTGCTATACCCGGTGACCAACTACGCGGGCCGCACGCGATCGATGGGCCTGTTCCCCGACGGATTCTTCCTGCGCCGCTGGGACATGGACTTCGCCCAGGACAAGTACCTCGGCGACTCCGGCATCGACCCGACGGATCCCCGGGTGTCGCCGCTGCTCGCCGACGATCTCGCCGGGCTACCGCCCGCGCTTCTTGTGACGGCGGGCTTCGACCCTCTGCGGGACGAGGGACGTCAGTACGCCGAGGCGCTGCGTGCGGCGGGCAACACCGTGGACGCGCGCGAATACGGTTCGCTGATCCACTCCTTCCCCAACTTCTTCGGCCTCGGCGGTCCCGCCGCGGCGGCGACGTATGACATCATCTCGGCTTTGCGCGCACATCTCAGCCGCAGCTGACATCCCGCGAAAACCCCGCCGGTACGCTTATCCCGTGGCCACGAAACCCAAGAAGAACGCCCGCTACGACCTCAACGCCGCCGACCGCAGGCGCAACCTGCTGATTCAGATCGGTCTCACAGCGATCGTCGTGCTGCTCGGCGTCGGGCTGGTGCTCTACATCGTGACGTCAGGCGACAAGAAGCCGGCGTCGGGCGAGGCAAAGTCGATCCGGGTGTCGTCGAGCAAGGTCATCAACAAGGAGGGCACCTCCGACCCCAAGGCCGTGGTCTCGCTCTACGAGGACTTCCTGTGCCCGCACTGCCGCGACTTCGAGCAGAAGTTCGGCCCGACGATCAGCCAGCTGATCGACAGCGGGGCCATCGCCGCGGACTTCTACATGGTCGCCATCCTGGATTCGCCGAGCACGAACAACTACTCCTCGCGGGCGGGGGCCGCCGCGTACTGCGTGGCCGACGAGTCGAAGGACGCGTTCCGCCGCTTCCATGCCGCGCTGTACGCGCTGCAGCCCGGTGAGACGGGTGGAAGCTTCCCCGACGACGCCCGCTTGGTCGAGGTCGCGCGTCAAGCCGGTGCAGGCGGCTCCGCGCCGGACTGCATCAAGAAGGGCAAGTACGTTCCGATGGTTCAGGGCCTGGCGGCGGCCACCGGCACCCAGTCGACGCCGACGATCAAGATCAACGGCCAGGCCTTCGAGGTCACCGAGGCCACCAAGCCCGAGGACCTGGTGGCCAAGGTCAAAGAGATCGTCGGCGACGTGCCAGGTCTGATGACCGCGCCCGGGGCACCCAATCCCACCCAGCCCGTGCCGCCCGGAGCGGCGCCGTGACCGTCACCGCCGACAGCCAGGCCGACCAGGCGGCAGCCGACGATAGGTCCGGCGTCGAGGTGCGCACGGCAAGTGCGGTCTGGGTGCTGATCGCGGGCGTGCTCGGGTTGGCCGCAGCGCTCACACTCACGATCGAGAAGATCGAAATCCTGATCAACCCGAACTACGTGCCGTCCTGCAGCATCAACCCGGTGCTGTCCTGCGGCTCGGTGATGGTCACCAAGCAGGCGTCCGCCTTCGGCTTCCCGAACCCGCTCATCGGCATCGTGGCCTTCACCGTCGTCGTCGTGACCGGAGTGCTGGCCGTCGCCAAGGTGCGGCTGCCGCGCTGGTATTGGGCCGGGCTGGCGATCGGCACCCTGCTCGGCGTCGCCTTCATCCACTGGCTGATCTTCCAGAGCCTGTACCGCATCGGCGCGCTCTGCCCGTACTGCATGGTCGTTTGGGCCGTGACGATCCCGCTGCTCGTGGTGGTGGCATCGATCACGTTGCAGCCGAGGCTGGAAAACGGCGTCGGGCGATTCGTCTATCAATGGCGCTGGTCGTTTGTCACGCTGTGGTTCACCGCGCTGATCCTGATGATCCTCGTGCGGTTCTGGAACTACTGGTCGACGCTGATCTGAACGCGCCGCGGCCGCGCGGCGTTAAGGTACCCGGGTGATTTCCAAAATCCTGGTGGCCAACCGCGGTGAGATCGCTATCCGTGCGTTTCGCGCTGCCTACGAGATGGGCATCACGACCGTCGCGGTGTACCCGTACGAGGACCGCAATTCTCAGCACCGGCTGAAGGCCGACGAGTCGTATCAGATCGGGGAGACCGGTCATCCGGTCCGCGCGTATCTGTCGGTCGAGGACATCATTCGGGTGGCGAAGGCCGCGGGCTGCGATGCGGTCTACCCGGGTTACGGCTTCCTGTCGGAGAATCCGGATCTGGCCGCGGCATGTGCGGAAGCGGGCATCACGTTCGTGGGGCCGGGCGCCGATGTATTGGAGCTGACGGGTAACAAGGCGCGGGCGATCGAGGCCGCCCGCGCCGCCGGGCTTCCGGTGCTGACGTCGTCGGCGCCGTCGGCGTCGGTCGATGAGCTGGTGAACGTCGCTGCGGGGATGGAGTTTCCGCTCTTCGTCAAGGCGGTGTCCGGCGGCGGAGGCCGTGGCATGCGCCGGGTGACCGATCCCGCGGCACTGCCCGAGGCGATCGAGGCGGCCAGCCGGGAGGCGGAGTCAGCGTTCGGTGACCCGATGGTGTATCTCGAGCAGGCGGTGAGCAACCCGCGGCATATCGAGGTGCAGATCCTGGCCGACACGCACGGCAACGTGATGCACCTGTTCGAGCGCGACTGCAGTGTGCAGCGCCGCCATCAGAAGGTCATCGAGCTTGCGCCCGCGCCGAACCTGCCCGAGGAGCTGCGCGCCAAGATCTGTGCTGACGCCGTCGCCTTCGCCAGGCAGATCAACTACTCCTACGCCGGCACCGTGGAGTTCCTGCTCGACGAGCGCGGCCATCACGTCTTCATCGAAATGAACCCGCGAATTCAGGTGGAGCACACCGTCACCGAGGAGATCACCGACGTCGACCTGGTGGCCAGCCAGATGCGCATTGCCGACGGCGAGACGCTCGAGGCGCTCGGGCTGGCCCAGGACAAGCTCGTGGTGCACGGGGCGGCGATGCAGTGCCGGATCACCACCGAGGACCCTGCCAACGGTTTTCGTCCCGACACCGGCCGCATCACCGGCTACCGCACCCCGGGCGGCGCGGGTATCCGGCTGGACGGCGGCACGAACCTGGGTGCGGAGATTTCCGCGCACTTCGACTCGATGCTGGTCAAGCTGACGAGCCGCGGGCGCGACTTTTCCACGGCGATCGCTCGAGCCCGCCGCGCGTTGGCCGAGTTCCGGATCAGGGGCGTCTCGACGAACATCCCGTTCCTGATGGCGGTGGTCAACGATCCCGACTTCCGGGCCGGACGGATCACCACATCGTTCATCGACCAGCGGCCGTACCTGTTGACCGCGCGCACGCCCGCCGACCGCGGCACCAAGATCCTCAACTACCTGGCCGACGTGACGGTGAACCAGCCGCACGGGCCGCGGCCGTCGACGGTCTACCCGCAGGACAAGCTTCCCGACATCGATCTGGCGGCGGCGGCGCCGGAGGGGTCTAAGCAGCGTCTCGTCGAGTTGGGTCCGGAGGGGTTCGCGCGGTGGATGCGAGACTCGAAGGCCGTCGGCGTCACGGATACGACGTTTCGTGATGCGCATCAGTCGTTGTTGGCGACGCGGGTGCGCACTAATGGGTTGTTGATGGTGGGGCCGTACATCGCGCGGATGACGCCGCAGCTGTTGTCGATCGAGTGCTGGGGCGGCGCGACTTACGATGTGGCGCTTCGGTTTTTGAAGGAGGACCCGTGGGAGCGGCTGGCCGCGCTTCGCGGGGCGGTGCCCAACATCTGCCTGCAGATGCTGCTGCGCGGTCGTAACACCGTTGGCTACACGCCGTATCCGGAGATCGTCACCAAGGCGTTCGTGGAGGAGGCCACGGCCACCGGGATCGACATCTACCGCATCTTCGACGCCCTGAACAATGTGGAGTCGATGCGGCCTGCGATCGATGCGGTGCGCGAGACCGGTTCCTCGATCGCCGAGGTCGCGATGAGCTACACCGGCGATCTGTCCGATCCGGGCGAGAACCTGTACACGCTGGACTATTACCTGAAGCTGGCCGAACAGATCGTCGACGCCGGTGCGCATGTGTTGGCGATCAAGGACATGGCGGGATTGTTACGGCCGCAGGCGGCGACGGCGTTGGTGTCGGCGTTGCGGTCGCGATTCGATCTGCCAGTGCATGTGCACACCCACGACACGCCCGGTGGTCAGCTGGCCACGTATCTGGCGGCCTGGCAGGCGGGCGCCAGTGCGATTGACGGCGCCGCTGCGCCGCTGGCGGGTACGACGAGTCAGCCCGCACTGAGCTCGATCGTGGCGGCCACGGCGCACACCGAGTACGACACCGGCGTGTCGCTGGCCGCGGTGTGCGAGCTCGAGCCGTACTGGGAGGCGTTGCGAAAGGTTTACGCCCCCTTCGAATCCGGGCTGCCAGCACCGACGGGCCGGGTGTATCACCACGAGATCCCGGGCGGCCAATTGAGCAATCTGCGGCAGCAGGCGATCGCGCTGGGTCTGGGGGATCGGTTCGAAGACGTCGAGAACGCCTACGCCGGTGCCGACCGGATCCTGGGGCGGCTGGTAAAGGTGACCCCGTCATCGAAGGTGGTCGGAGACCTCGCGCTGTCGTTGGTCGGGGCGGGCGCAACCGCCGACGAATTCGCTTCTGACCCTGCCCGATTCGATATCCCGGACTCTGTCATCGAATTCCTGCGCGGCGAGTTGGGTGATCCGCCCGGCGGGTGGCCCGAGCCGCTGCGCACCAAGGCATTGGCCGGGCGGCCACCGGCCAAGCCCACCCAGAAGCTGACCTCCGACGACGAGGCCGCGCTCGCGCTGGCGGGCCCCAAGCGTCAAGCCGAACTGAACCGACTGCTGTTTCCCGGTCCCACAAAGGAATTCGACGCACACCGGGAAGAATACGGTGACACGTCGAGCCTGTCGGCCAACCAGTTCTTCTACGGCCTGCGCCGCGGCGACGAGCACAAGGTGAGACTCGAACGCGGCGTGGAGCTGCTGATCGGCTTGGAGGCGATTTCCGAACCCGACGAGCGCGGCATGCGCACAGTGATGTGCATCCTCAACGGACAGCTGCGCCCGGTGGTGGTGCGCGACCGCAGCATCGCCAGCGAGGTGCCCGCCGCGGAGAAGGCCGACCGCTCCGACCCCGACCACGTCGCCGCACCCTTCGCCGGCGTCGTCACCGTCGCGGTGTCCACCGGCGACGCCGTGGAGGCCGGTCAGACCATCGCCACCATCGAGGCGATGAAGATGGAGGCCGCCATCACCGCGCCCAAAGCCGGCACCGTCGATCGCATCGCCGTATCCCGGACCGCACAGGTCGAGGGCGGCGATCTGCTGGTGGTCGTCAGCTGACCCGCATCGTCGCAGGCAGCCTCGGCGGGCGGCGCATCACGGTCCCGCCGCGCGGCACCCGCCCGACGACCGACCGCGTGCGCGAATCCCTGTTCAACGTGCTGGCCGCCCGGCTCGACATCGACGGTGCAACCGTGCTCGACCTCTACGCCGGCTCGGGTGCGCTCGGGCTCGAGGCGCTGTCGCGAGGCGCGGCGGCCGCGCTGTTCGTGGAGTCCGATCAGCGCGCCGCCGCGGTGATCGGACGGAACATCAAAGCGCTGGGTGTCGCGGCTGCCACGCTGCGGCGCGGCACCGTCGCATCGGTCCTCGCGGCCGGCGCGGACCAACCCGTCGACCTGGTGTTCGCCGACCCGCCCTACGACATCGAAGCCGCCGAGATCGAGGGGATGCTCGACGCGCTCACGACACGAGGCTGGACCCGCAGCGGCACCGTTGCTGTGGTGGAGCGGGCCGCGTCCGGTCCGTCGTTGCGGTGGCCCGACGTGTGGGTCGCGTGGCCGGAACGCAAATACGGCGACACTCGCCTGGAGATGGCGCAGCGCAGCACCTGACCTGCAGTGCTACGGTCATCGACCATGAGCGGCGCGGTATGTCCCGGATCGTTCGACCCGGTAACCCTCGGCCATATCGACATCTTCGAGCGGGCCTCG
The DNA here is from genome assembly GCA_046735135.1 of Actinomycetota bacterium. GTDB lineage: Bacteria > Actinomycetota > Actinomycetes > Mycobacteriales > Mycobacteriaceae > Mycobacterium. Next base: position 23,350 of record JBKPSU010000057.1, on the reverse strand, counting down.
GCTCAATTCGACGAAGTGGTCGTCTCGGTGCTCGTCAACCCCAACAAGCAGGGCATGTTCAACCTCGACGAGCGCATCGCCATGATCGATGAGTCGACGACACACCTGCCGAACCTGCGCGCGGAAGCCGGCCAGGGCCTTGTCGTCGACTTCGTGAAGGCCAGGGGATTGACGGCGATCGTCAAGGGATTGCGGACGGGAACCGACTTCGAATACGAGCTGCAGATGGCGCAGATGAACAAACACATCGCCGGGGTGGACACGTTTTTCGTCGCCACCACTCCGATGTATTCATTCGTGTCGTCGTCGCTGGCCAAAGAGGTCGCCTCCCTTGGCGGCGACGTATCCCAGCTGCTGCCAGAACCGGTGAACGTCCGATTGCAGGCCAAACTCAAGGGTTAATTTCCAGTCCTGGCGGGTAGCCGAGGGTTTGGCGCGCTCAGCCCATTGGCGCCCAATCCAGCCCAGCGACGGATCGGAGATATTCGCCATGGTTGAAACATTTGTCCAGTCGACCGATGACGCAGTCAAATTCCTCACTCATCAACACAATTTGATCAAGGACATGTTCGACGAGGTGCTGTCCGCGTCGAGCGACGAGGCTCGCGAGACGGCATTCACCCAATTGCGGCAATTGCTCGCGGTGCATGAGACCGCTGAGGAAATGGTGGTACATCCGCGAGCACGCCACGAACTCAACGAAGGCGACAGCATCGTCGACGCCCGGCTCAAGGAAGAGCACGAGGCCAAGGAGCAGTTGTCGAACCTGGAGAAGATGGACATCGGTTCCAAGGCGTTCATTGACGAGCTGACGAAGTTCCGCGACGCGGTCGTCGAGCATGCCGAGCACGAAGAGAACGAGGAATTCAACAAGCTGCAGCGACAACTCGACTCCGCCGATCTCGGCCGGATGGCGAAAGCCGTCCAGGCTGCCGAGGCGATCGCTCCCACCCGGCCGCACGCCGGTGTGGAGTCGGCCAAGCTGAATTTCGCGGTCGGACCCTTTGCGTCGATGCTCGACAGGGCCCGCGACTTGATCAAGCAGGCCGTCTCCTAGCGAATTAATTGATCGGGCAGAAACCGTCCGGGCACTTCGGGTGCGCGGGCGGTTTGCTTTTATCGATAGGCGAATGCAGCGGGCGTTGACATATTGTGTCCCCAATGCGTCTGAACCGTCAGCTGTGGGGGCCTTGGGTGGGACCGCTGCAAGCCGACCGGCGACACACCGGCGGCCTTAGCGTAGTCACAGGGGTAACACCAGGCACACTAGTAACAACTAACTACGCCTGGAGGGTGTGCCGTGTACCGAGTATTTGAAGCGCTCGACGAACTGGGCGCGATCGTCGAAGAGGCCCGCGGCGTGCCCATGACGGCTGGTTGCGTGGTGCCCCGCGGCGACGTGCTCGAGCTGATCGACGACATCAAGGACGCCATCCCAGGAGAACTCGACGACGCCCAGGACGTGCTCGATGCGCGCGACCAGCTGCTGAACGACGCCAAGGAGCATTCCGGCTCGATGGTGGCAACCGCCCGCGCGGAAGCCGACTCGATGCTCAACCACGCCCGCACCGAGGCCGACCGGCTGCTGGCCGATGCAAAGGCGCAGGCCGACCGAATGGTCGGCGAGGCACGTCAGCACAGCGAGCGCATGGTCGGCGAGGCCAGGGAGGAAGCCGCCAGGATCAGCGCGACCGCCAAGCGCGAGTACGAAGCCAGCGCCGGGCGCGCGAAGGCTGAGGCTGATCGCCTGATCGAGAACGGCAACCTCTCATACGAGAAGGCGGTCCAGGAGGGCATCAAGGAGCAGCAACGCCTTGTGTCGCAGACCGAAATCGTCCAGGCCGCGAACGCCGAGTCCACCCGGTTGATCGATGCCGCCCACTCGGAGGCCGACCGGTTGCGCGGCGAGTGCGACATCTACGTCGACAGCAAGCTCGCGGAGTTCGAGGAGTTCCTCAACGGCACGCTTCGCTCGGTCGGCCGCGGCCGTCATCAGTTGCGCACCGCCGCGGGCACGCACGACTACGTGACTCGCTAGCCTGCCCCGAGGTAGGCGGCCCGCAAAATAGGGGTCGTACCATCGGACTATGGCGAAGCACCGTGGTTCCCGCTCGCCGCTCGTCATCAACATCTCCCGATTGGGCCGTCGGCCCGGTTCCATGATGACGGTTGCGGAGACCGTGCCGAGCCCGTCGCGGATCGGCGTCGAGCTGGTGGCGATAGAGAAGGACGCGCCGCTCGACCTGGATCTGCGTTTCGAGTCCGTGTCGGAAGGCGTGCTGGTCACCGGAACGGTGTCGGCGCCGACAGCAGGGGAGTGCGCCCGCTGCCTGAAGCCGATCACCGGGCACGTCGAGATCGACCTCACCGAGCTATTCGCGTATCCCGACAGCACGACGGAGGCCACCACCGAAGCCGACGAGGTGGGCCACGTCGTCGACGACTCCGTCGACCTCGAGCAGCCGATCGTCGACGCCGTCGGACTGGCGCTGCCGTTCTCGCCGCTGTGCGGCCCGGATTGCCAAGGGCTGTGCCCGGATTGCGGCATTCCGATGGCGACGGCCGAGCCCGGTCATCGGCACGAGAAGATCGATCCGCGCTGGGCGAAGCTCGCCTCGCTGCTGGAGACGGACGACAAGTGACCGACGATCGTGCGGCGCTGTTGGCGGCTCTCGGGGTCGAGTTGCCCGACGAACTGCTCACCATGGCGCTGACTCATCGCAGCTACTCCTACGAGAACGGCGGCCTGCCGACGAACGAGCGGTTGGAGTTTCTCGGCGATTCGGTGCTGGGCTTGACGATCACCGAGGAGCTCTACCACCGGCACCCCGACCGTTCCGAGGGTGATCTGGCCAAGCTTCGCGCCAGCATCGTCAACACCCAGGCGCTGGCCGATGTCGGCCGCGCGTTGACCGATTTCGGCCTCGGCTCCTATCTGCTGCTCGGCAAGGGCGAGGAGAACTCCGGCGGCGCGGACAAATCCAGCATTCTGGCCGACGGGGTCGAATCACTGCTTGGCGCAATCTATCTCGAGCATGGCATCGAGGTCACCCGCGAAGTGATTCTGCGACTGTTCGGCACGCTCATCGATACGGCGCCGACGCTCGGCGCGGGCTTGGACTGGAAGAGCAGCCTGCAGGAGCTGACCGCCGCACGCGGAATGGGTGCGCCGTCCTATGTGGTGACGGCGACGGGGCCCGACCACGACAAGGAGTTCACTGCGACGGTCGTCGTGACGAGCACCGAGTACGGCAAGGGTGTCGGCCGAACCAAGAAGGAAGCAGAGCTGAAGGCGGCCGCGGCGGCGTGGACGGCGCTCTCCGCCTCGAACGTCGATGCCTGAACTCCCCGAAGTTGAAGTCGTTCGGAGGGGACTTGACGCGTTCGTGGCCGGCAAGACCATCACGGCTGTGCGGGTTCACCATCCCCGCGCCGTGCGGCGTCACGAGGCCGGCCCCGCCGACCTGACCGCGCGGCTGCTGAACGCCCGCGTCACCGGCACCGGCAGGCGCGGCAAGTACCTGTGGCTGACGCTCGAGGATGGGTCGGCCCTCGTCGTGCACCTCGGGATGAGCGGCCAGATGCTGCTCGGCGAGGTGCCCAACGAGGGTCATCTGCGGATCGCGGCCCTGCTCGACGACGGCACCGCGCTCAGCTTCGTCGACCAGCGCACGTTCGGCGGCTGGATGCTCGCCGAGGTCGTCACGGTCGACGGCACCGACGTGCCGGTACCCGTCGCGCACCTCGCCCGCGACCCGCTCGATCCGGAGTTCGACCGCGACGCCGTCGTTACGGTGTTGCGGCGCAAGCATTCTGAGATCAAACGGCAGCTGCTGGATCAGACCGTGGTGTCGGGCATCGGTAACATCTACGCCGACGAGGCACTGTGGCGGGCCAGGATCAACGGCGCCCGGCTGGCGTCGTCGCTGACCCGTAAGCAGCTCGGCGACCTGCTGGACACCGCGGCGGAGGTGATGACCGAGGCGCTTGGTGAGGGCGGCACATCGTTCGACTCGCTGTATGTGAACGTCAACGGCGAGTCTGGCTACTTCGAGCGGTCGTTGGACGCATACGGCCGCGAGGGCGAGCCGTGCAGGCGCTGCGGGGCGATCATGCGGCGGGAGAAATTCATGAACCGCTCGTCGTTCTACTGCCCCAAATGCCAACCCCGCCCGCGGATCCGGCGGACCTGATTTCGCGTTTGGTGATTCCATACCGATTGCCCGGGTTAAATACGTTCGCATGGCAATCGCTCGATGGCTTGCCGTGGTGGCTCTCGGAGCCGGCGTCGTGGCCGGCTGTTCCTCGGGAAACTCCGGCACGGAAACGTCGTCGGCTTCACCGTCGGGCGCGCGGGGTCCGGTACTCGAAGGCACCTTCGCCATCAAGTACGAAGACGGGGCAAGGACGGTGAACGGCAAGCCGACGCCGACGCCACAGGAAGTCCCCGGTACATGGGGTGTTCGCTCGGCGTGCACCGACCAGGGCTGTGTCGCCACCCGCAGCGTCATCAAGAACGGAAAGCCAGAGTCGCCGATGGTGCTGGACTTCATCGAGGGCCGCTGGGTCGGGATGCTGAGGTCTCCGGATCACCAGTGCAAGAACGGCGGAACGGCGCCGTACTACCGATGGTTTTCGCTCGAACCGAAACCGGACGGCACGTTGGCGGGCGAGACGTACTGGCTCTATTTCGGCGAGAACTGCCCCCAGGTGACCTGGCTACCTGTGACCGCGACCAGGACGGGTGATGCACCCAAGGGACTGAACGACCCGTCGGTGGTCCCGGCACGAAAAGCGTCTGCCCCCGAGGGATTTCACGGTCGCTACACCTCTGCTTCCGAGCCTGTCCCCGGCCATAGGACGGCACCACCGACGACCTCGGATGTCGAGACGATGTGCGTGCACAACACGGACGAATGCGCGACGGTGGAAACGGTGTCCGAACCCACCGACGGATATCGCCCGAACGCCGCCTACCAATTCACCGGCGGCCACTGGGTCGCCACCAATGTGCACGATGCGCCGTGTGCGATCGGCCGAGGGACCACGCGCCAGACCACGGTGTGGAAGTTCGACCTGCCGCGGCCGGTCACCAACCCCTTCGCGAAGGTCACCGGCACACGCTCGACCTCGAACGCAGGCGACTGCGGCGAGCCCCTCACGACGGGAATGAAGTACTCCAGGGTCGGCGGCTGACACCCGCGAAATAGCATTCCTGGCTGTTATCTCGCCGAAATCACGACCGGGAATGCTATTTCGCGAGGGGTTGTAGAAACGTGGGGGGTTGTACAAAGAGGACATGACGGATCTGTGGGTCGAGCGCACCGGTGTGCGCCGCTACACCGGGCGCAGCTCGCGCGGTGCGGAGGTATTCGTCGGCAACGAAGACGTCGAAGGCGTCTTCACGCCGGGCGAGCTGATGAAGATCGCGCTGGCCGCATGTAGCGGCATGGCCAGCGACGCGCCCCTGCAACGCAGGCTGGGCGAGGACTACCAGACGACGATCAGGGTGTCCGGGGCCGCCGATCGCGACCAGGAGCGCTATCCGCTGCTCGAAGAGCGCATGGAACTCGACCTGTCGGGACTGTCCGAGGACGAGGCGGCACGGGTACTCACCGTCGTGGCAAGGGCGATCGATCAGGTCTGCACCGTCGGGCGCACGCTGAAGTCCGGGACTGAAGTGACGTTTGAGGTTAGTGATGCAGGAGTTAGCTGACGTACGGCTGACGGCATGGGTACACGGCTATGTCCAGGGTGTCGGATTCCGCTGGTGGACACGGTCGCATGCGCTGAAGTTGGGGCTCACAGGATTCGCCTCGAACCGGCCCGACGGGCGTGTCCAGGTGGTCGCGCAGGGCCCTCGGGACGCCTGTCAGCGGCTGCTTGACCTGCTGGAAAGCGGCAACACACCGGGCGATGTCGAGAAAGTTGTCGCAGACTGGACAGAAGTTGGCGACGCGATGACGGGCTTCACCGAGCGTTAGCCTTCTCGGCTGTAGTGTGGCCCATCGTGCACCTCAAGAGTCTGACGCTGAAGGGCTTCAAGTCCTTTGCTTCGCCGACGACTCTGCGCTTCGAACCGGGCATCACATGCGTCGTTGGGCCCAACGGCTCGGGCAAGTCGAACGTGGTCGACGCGCTCACCTGGGTGATGGGCGAGCAGGGCGCCAAGACCCTGCGCGGCGGGAAGATGGAAGACGTCATCTTCGCCGGAACGTCGTCGCGGCCACCCCTTGGCCGCGCCGAGGTCACGGTGACGATCGATAACTCCGACAATTCGCTGCCGATCGAGTACTCCGAGGTGTCGATCACCCGGCGGATGTTCCGCGACGGCGGAAGCGAATACGAAATCAACGGCAGCAGTTGCCGTTTGATGGATGTTCAGGAACTGCTGAGCGACTCGGGCATCGGCCGGGAGATGCACGTCATCGTCGGCCAGGGCAAGCTTTCCGAGATCCTCGAGTCACGGCCGGAGGATCGCAGGGCGTTCATCGAAGAAGCCGCGGGCGTGCTCAAGCACCGCAAGCGCAAGGAGAAGGCGGTCCGCAAGCTCGACGCGATGTCGGCCAACCTGGCCCGGCTGACGGACCTCACCACCGAGCTGCGCCGCCAGCTCAAGCCGCTCGGGCGGCAGGCGGAGATGGCGCGCCGTGCCCAGACCATTCAGGCCGACCTGCGCGACGCGCGGCTGCGGCTGGCCGCCGACGACTTGGTCACCCGCCGAGGCGAATTCGACGACACCAATCAGGCCGAGACGGCGCTGCGCCGCGAACACGACGAGATGACCGAACGGCTGGAGGCCGCCACCGTCGAGCTCGACGCCCACGAGTCGGCGGTCGCCGGCCTCAGCGAGCGCGCCGAGGCCGCGCAGCAGAGCTGGTTCCGGTTGTCGGCGCTGGTCGAAAGGGTCAGCGCCACGGTCCGGATCGCCAGCGAGCGCGCGCAGCATCTCGAGGGCGAACCCGAAGCATCCAGCGGGGCCGATCCCGAAGCGTTGGAGGCCGAGGCCGACGAGATCGCCGCGCACGAACGGCAACTGCTCGCCGAACTCGCAGAGTCCCGAGACCGTCTGACCGCCGCCCGCGACGAGCTGACCGAGCGCGAGCGCATCGCGGCCGAAGCCGAGCGCGCCCACGTCGCTGCGGTCCGCGCAGAAGCCGACCGCCGCGAAGGGCTGGCCCGGCTGGCCGGACAGGTCGACACCATGCGCACCCGCGTCGAGTCCATCGACGGGACGGTCGGGCGCCTGACGGAAACCATCGAGGACGCAGGCACCCGCGCACAGCAGAGCCGGGCCGAGTTCGAGACGGTGCAGGGTCGTGTCGGTGAGCTCGACGCTGGCGAGGTCGGCCTCGACGAGCACCACGACCGGACGGTGGCCGCGCTGCGGCTCGCCGACGAACGCGTCGCCGAGTTGCAGGCCGCCGAGCGCGGCGCCGAGCGGCGGGTGGCCTCTCTGCATGCTCGCATCGATGCCCTTTCGGTCGGTCTCGACCGCAAGGACGGCGCCGCGTGGTTGCAGAAGAACCTCGCTCACACAGGCCTTTTCGGCTCCGTCGCGAACCTGGTCAAGGTGCGCCCCGGTTACGAGGCGGCCATCGCCGCCGTCATGGGTGCCGCGGCCGACGCCGTCGCGGCCGAGAACCTGGGCGCCGCCAGCTCGGCCGTCGCGGCGCTGAAGGCCTCCGACGGCGGCAGCGCTGCGATCGTGCTCGGCGACTGGCCCGTCGATCCGCCGCCCGCCGCATCGCCGCCCGAAGGCGCGCTGTGGGCGACGGACCTCGTCGACATGCCGACGCGGCTGCGCGGCGCGATCACGGCGATGCTGTCGGGCGTCGCGGTGGTGCGCGACATGGCGTCCGCACTCGAACTTGTGGCGACCAGGCCGCATCTGCGCGCCGTCACGGTCGACGGCGATCTGGTCGGCGCAGGCTGGGTCAGCGGCGGTTCAGATCGCAAGCCGAGCACGCTCGAGATCACCTCCGAGGTGCAGAAAGCCCGCGACGAGCTGGCCGCCGCGGAGAAGCAGAGCGGCGAGCTGAGCGCCGCCCTTTCCGGTGCGCTTGCCGAACAGAAGGCCCGTCAGGACGCCGCCGAGCACGCGCTGGCCGCGCTCAACGAGTCCGACGCCGCGATATCGGCGATTTACGAACAGCTCGGCAGGCTGGGGCAGGACGCCCGCACCGCCGACGACGAATGGCAGCGGCTGATCCGGCAGCGAGACGAGCTGGAGGCAGGCCGTGGGCAGACCGTCGAGGAATTGGCCGAGCTCGAGCAGCGCCTGGCCAATGCCGAACAGGCCCCCTTGTTCGACGCGGCGCCCGCCGATCGTCAGGAAACCGTGGCGGCGGCGGAAAACGCGCGCGCCGCGGAAGTGGAGGCCCGCCTGGCGGTCCGCACTGCCGAGGAGCGGGCCAATGCCGTTCGCGGACGGGCCGATTCACTCCGCCGAGCGGCGGCCGCCGAACGCGAGGCCAGGCTTCGCGCTCAGCGGGCACGCGAGGCCCGCGAGCACGCAGCGGCTGTTGCTGCGGCGGTGGCCGAGTCCGGCCGCAGCCTTGCGCAGCGGCTCAGCGCGACGGTGGGCGTGGCATCGCGGCGCCGCGACGCGCTGGCCACCGAGCGCCGCCAACGGATCGACTCGCTGGCCAAGGTGCGTGAGCAGGTCGCCGAGTTCACCACCAAGATCGCCGGGGTCACCGAGGCGCTGCATCGCGACGAGGTCGCCAAAGCCCAAGCGGCACTTCGCATCGAGCAACTCGAACAAACCATTCTCGACCAGTTCGGCATGGCGACCGCAGACCTGATCGCCGAATACGGGCCTGATGTGTCGCTGCCGCCGTCGGACCTGGAGATGGCCGAGTACGAGCAGGCTCGCGAACGGGGTGAGCAGGTCACCGCGCCCGCGCCGATGCCGTTCGATCGGCCCACCCAGGAGCGCCGCGCGAAGAAGGCCGAACGCGAACTCAACGAGCTCGGCCGCGTCAACCCCTTGGCGCTGGAGGAGTTCGCCGCGCTGGAGGAACGCTACAACTTCCTGTCTACCCAGCTCGAGGACGTCAAGGCGGCCCGCAAGGACCTGCTCGACGTGATCGCCGATGTCGACACCCGCATCCTGCAGGTGTTCACGGAGGCCTTCGTCGACGTGGAACGTGAGTTCCAGCAAGTCTTTTCGGCGTTGTTCCCAGGGGGCGAGGGCAGGCTGCTGCTCACCGACCCCAACGACATGCTGACTACGGGCATCGAGGTGGAGGCCCGCCCGCCGGGAAAGAAGATCAAGCGGTTGTCGCTGTTGTCCGGCGGGGAGAAGTCGCTGACCGCCGTCGCGATGCTGGTGGCGATATTCCGGGCCAGGCCGTCACCGTTCTATGTGATGGACGAGGTCGAGGCCGCGCTCGACGACGTCAACCTGCGCCGCCTGATCAGCCTGTTCGAGCAGCTGCGGGAGCGTTCGCAGTTGATCGTCATCACCCACCAGAAGCCGACGATGGAGGTGGCCGACGCGCTGTACGGCGTGACCATGCGCGATGACGGCATCACCGCGGTGATCTCGCAGCGCATGCGCGGCCAGGAGCTCGTCACCGCGGGCTGACGCGGGCTAGGGGATCGGCGTGACGCCGCGGCGGCGCAGCGCCGTCAGGTTGGCTGCGCCGCAGCCGTGCAGGCAGATCTGCAGCTCGGCGATGAACCGTTGAAGCCAATCCAGCACGGCCGCAGTCGATTCGATGGCGGGCGAAAGCAGTGGCCGGGCCACCGCGACCATGTCCGCACCCATCGCGAGCGCCTTGGCGGCGTCCATGCCGGTGCGGATGCCGCCGCTCGCGACGAGCGGGACGCCGGGCAGCGTGTGGCGCACCTCTTGCAGCGCCCGCGCGGTCGGAATGCCCCACTCGGCCAGTGCCGGATACCGGATCTCGCCATACCGGACGAACTGCTCGACGCGGGCCCACGACGTTCCGCCCGCCCCGGCCACGTCGACGGCCGCGATCGGGCAGTCCACCAACTCGGCGGCGGCCGCCGCGCCGATACCGTGGCCGACCTCCTTGAGCATCACGGGGTAGTTGATGGACCTTGCGACGTCGCGAAGCCGATCGATTGAGCCGGAGAAGTCGGTGTCGCCCTCGTGCTGCATGGCCTCCTGCAGCGGATTGGTATGCACCGCAAGCGCATTCGCACCGACATGATCGAGCGCGGCGACGAGCTCTTGCACAAGCTCGTCGGACAGCTGAGCCAGGCCGATGTTGCCGATCAGCAGCACCTCCGGCGCGACGTCGCGCACCGTGAAGCTTGTCGAGGCGATGTCGTCGCCCAGCATGATGCGCTGCGAGCCGAGCATCATGCCGATGCCGAGCTTCTCGGCGGCGGCAGCCAGATTGCGGTTGATGACGCCGGACAGCTCCGCCCCGCCTGTCATCGCCCCGATCAGCACGGGCGCCTCCAGCCGCACGCCCAGGAATTCGGTGTGCAGATCGATCGCACCCAGGCTCGTCTGCGTCAGCGCGTTGTAGGGCAGCGCGACCCGCTCCAGGCCGGTGGTCACGGTCTGGTAGTTCACGGCTTCGGCCAAGCACACGTCGATGTGCTTGGCCTTCCTGGACTCCATGCCGTTGCCCGCGGTGGGGTGCATCATCACCGTCTACCCACCTTGGGACAATGGCACCGTGTCCGAGGGTCTGTGGATCGCAATCGCGGTCATCGCCGTTCTGGTCGTCATCGCTGTCGTCGTGGTCGGCCTGCTCCGATCCCGCCGCGGCAGGATCAGCCTCGACTCGTCCACCAGCACAGACACTGCCACACCGATCGACCGTTCCGGCGGGTACACGGCTTCTTCCGGCATCACGTTCACACAATCGTCAGCACCTGCCACCGCTCCACCGCCGGTTGAAACACCGCCGGAGCGCCTCGACACCAGCGGCCTGCCCGCGGTCGGCGACGACGCCACAATCCCGCGTGATGCGCCCAAACGGCCCATCGCCGACGTCCAGCTGCCGGAACCGGCCGTCGAGCCCGCGGAGCCGCCAGCGCCTCCCGCACCAGAAATTCAAGAGGAAGCACCGGCTGCGCCCGATATCGGCGCCATTGCGCCGCCAGAAGGCCGCCTGGAGCGGCTGCGTGGCCGGCTCTCCAAATCGCAGAACGCGCTCGGCCGCAGCATGCTCGGCCTGCTCGGCGGCGGCGACCTCGACGAGGACTCATGGGAGGCCGTCGAGGACACCCTGCTGATCGCCGACCTGGGCTCCGTCGTCACCGAATCGGTGGTGACCGCGCTGCGATCCCGGCTCGCAAGCGGCCGGGTGCGCACGGAAGCGGATGCCCGCGCCGTGCTGCGCGAGGTGCTGGTCAACGAGCTGCATCCCGACCTGGACCGCTCAATCAAGGCGCTGCCGCACGACGACCATCCGTCGGTACTCCTCGTCGTCGGGGTCAACGGAACGGGAAAGACCACCACGGTCGGCAAGCTGGCCCGTGTGCTCGTCGCCGACGGGCGGCGGGTGGTGCTCGGCGCCGCCGACACCTTCCGGGCCGCCGCTGCCGACCAGCTGCAGGCCTGGGCGTCGCGGGTCGGCGCGCAGGTCATCCGCGGGGCGCACGGCGCCGACCCCGCGTCGGTGGCGTTCGACGCCGTCGACAAGGGCATCGATGCCGGCGCCGACGTCGTCCTCATCGACACCGCGGGACGGCTGCACACCAAGACCGGCCTGATGGACGAACTGGGCAAGGTCAAGCGCGTGGTGAGCAAGCGCGCAGCGGTCGACGAGGTGCTGCTCGTGCTCGACGCCACCATCGGGCAGAACGGGCTGGTGCAGGCGCGGGTGTTCGCTGACGTCGTGGACATCACCGGCGTGGTGCTGACCAAACTCGACGGCACGGCCAAGGGCGGCATCGTCTTCCGTGTACAGCAGGAATTGGGTGTGCCGGTCAAGCTCGTCGGCCTCGGCGAGGGCCCCGACGATCTGGCTCCATTCGAGCCAGGAGCGTTCGTCGACGCACTTCTCGGTTAACGAAACCGCGGCGAAACCGCGTGTTGTAACACCGACGAAACGTAACCGGTGTATCCGGTTACACGCGTGAAACGCCCAGGCGTCTTAGACGAAACAACCACTCAGCAAAGTCATTGACCAGGTCGATGGTCGTAAACCCTTTGCGGCCCTGCCTTGTCGAAGGAGGAAACTGCGAGTGGACGGATTCCCGTTAATGGGTATCCCCGACACCGGGGATACGGCATGGATGCTGGCGAGTTCAGCGCTCGTGCTGCTTATGACGCCAGGTCTGGCGTTCTTCTATGGCGGCATGGTCCGCGCCAGAGGCGTGCTCAACATGATCATGATGAGCATCAGCGCCATGGGCGTCGTGACTGTTCTGTGGGTGCTTTACGGTTATTCGCTGTCATTCGGCAACGACGTCGGCAACTTCATCGGCAACCCAACCCAGTATTGGGGCCTGAAGGGTCTCATCGCCGGTAATGCGTCGGCCGCGGTTACCGCTGATCCTTCAGCTGGGGTCGAGGCGGCCGACGCCGTGAATATCCCGCTCGCCGGGACGATTCCGCAGCTCGTCTTCGTGATGTTCCAGCTGATGTTCGCGATCATCACGGTCGCGCTGGTCTCCGGTGCCGCGGCCGACCGCCTCAAATTCGGCGCCTGGCTGGTTTTCGCGGGTTTGTGGGCGACGTTCGTCTACTTCCCTGTCGCACACTGGGTTTTCGCCTTCGACGGGTTCACGGGTGAGCACGGTGGCTGGATCGCCAACAAACTGAAGGCGATCGACTTCGCCGGTGGCACAGCGGTTCACATCAACTCGGGTGCCGCGGGCCTGGCGCTGTGTCTCGTCCTCGGCCGACGCAAGGGCTGGCCCACCACGCCGATGCGACCGCACAACCTGCCGTTCGTGATGCTCGGCGCAGGCCTGCTGTGGTTCGGTTGGTATGGGTTCAACGCGGGTTCGGCACTGTCGTCGGGTGGTACCGCGGCGTCGACGTTCGTCACCACCACTGTGGCAACCGCAACCGCAATGTTGTCGTGGCTTCTCGTCGAGAAGATCCGCGACGGACGGCCCACCACGCTGGGTGCCGCATCAGGCATCGTCGCGGGGCTCGTCGCGATCACGCCCTCCTGCTCGTCGGTCAACGTTCTCGGTGCACTCATCGTCGGATTCCTCGGCGGCGCGATCTGCGCCTTGGCCGTCGGATTGAAGTTCAAGTTCGGCTTCGATGACGCTCTCGACGTGGTCGGCGTACACATGGTCGGTGGTCTCACCGGGACCTTGCTGATCGGCTTCCTCGCAACCGAGCAGGCGCCCGCCGCGGTGAAGGGCCTGTTCTACGGTGGCGGGTTCGATCAGCTATGGCGCCAGGCAGTCGGGGCGTTCGCGGTTCTCGCGTACTCCTTCATCGTTACGCTTATCTTGGCGTACATCCTGAAGTTCACCATCGGCTTGCGCCTCGGGGAGGAAGAAGAAGCGGACGGCATCGACGAGGCTGAACATGCCGAAACCGGATATGACCTTGCGACCGTCGGTGGCGGTAGCTCGGTTTTCGGCCACGGTCTCTCGGAGGAATGAGGAATATGAAGCTGATTACGGCGATCGTCAAGCCGTTCACGCTCGAAGACGTCAAAACCGGCCTCGAGCAGACGGGCATTCTCGGAATGACCGTCAGCGAGGTGCAGGGCTACGGACGCCAGAAGGGTCACACCGAGGTCTATCGCGGTGCTGAGTACTCCGTCGACTTCGTGCCGAAGGTGCGTATCGAGGTGCTCGTCGACGACTCCGCGGTCGACAAGGTGGTGGACGTGATCGTTCAGGCCGCTCGCACAGGCAAGATCGGCGACGGCAAGGTGTGGGTCAGCCCGGTCGACACCGTGGTCCGCGTGCGCACCGGCGAGCGGGGGTCCGACGCCCTCTAACCGATGAAGTGAGACGTCGTCTCCCGGCCGAGAACCGTGTGAGCGTTAAAAGGTAATAGGCCGAGGGAGGAGTCGAAAATGACTGAGCAGAAACCAGATTCCGCCGTCGGTGCCTCCAAGTCGGGGGCTCCGGCGGCGGTGTCGTCAAAAGCGGCGACCGACCTGACCGCGGCGATCGAACAGCTGCTGTCCAGTTCGCATCACCTCGATTCCGCAGCGCTGCGCGACGCATTGGTCGATCTGCACGAGTTTTGGCTGTCCACCAAGGCCACCGAGATCGGAGTCACCGAGACCAGCGGCTTCGCCATCGTCGCCACCGGCGGCCTCGGCCGCGGCGAATTGCTGCCATACTCCGACCTCGATCTGATGCTGCTGCACGACAATCTACCGAAGAAGATCGTCAGCGACGTCGCCGAGAAACTGTGGTACCCGTTGTGGGACGCCAACATTCGGCTCGACCACAGCGTGCGAACCGTTAGCGAGGCCCTCAAGGTTGCGGGCCAGGACATCTCGGCGGCCCTTGCGATGCTTGAAGTGCGTCACATCGCAGGCGACGCCGACCTGTCGTCGCTGTTGGTCGGCGGTGCGCGCAGGCAGTGGCGCACCGGAATCGCCTCGCGCTTCGACGAACTCGTCGAACACACTCAGCAGCGGTGGCAGCGCAGCGGACAGATCGCACACCGTGCCGAGCCCGACCTCAAGACCGGCCGCGGCGGCCTGCGCGACGTCCAGTTGCTCAACGCGCTGGCGATCGCCCAGCTCGCCGACGTTTATCCCAGCCGCTCGTTGGCTTCGCCGACCGAAACGCTCGGCGAAGCACACATGGCTCTGCTGAACGTCCGCACCGAGCTGCACCGCGTGGCCGGGCGCGGTCGCGAACTCGTGCTCGCCCAGCACGCCGACGAGATCGGCGCTGCGCTGCGCATCGGCGACCGATTCGACCTGGCGCGCATGCTTTCCGACGCCGCCCGCACGATCAGTTTCTACGTCGACGCCGGGTTGCGCACCGCCGCAAACGCACTGCCGCGCCGCGGGTTCGCCGCATTGCGACGGCCCGTGCGCCGGCCACTCGACGAAGGGGTCATCGAGTTCGCCGGCGAAGTGATCCTCGCCCGCGACGCCCGCCCCGAACGCGATCCGGGCCTGATCCTGAGGGTCGCCGCGGCCTCGGCCACCACCGGCCTACCGATGGCGGCGTCGACCCTGGCGCGGTTAAGCGAGCACGCCCCCGAATTGCGAACACCGTGGCCCGGCCAGGCGCTCAAGGACCTGCTGGTGATGCTGGCGGCCGGACCGACCGCGGTGGCCACCATCGAGGCGCTCGACCGCACCGGGCTGTGGGGCAGGCTGTTCCCGGAATGGGGTGCGGTGCGCGACCTGCCGCCCCGCGATGTCGTGCATATTTGGACAGTCGACCGTCATCTCGTCGAAACCGTCTCGCGGGCAAGCGCATTCACCACTCGAGTCTCCCGGCCCGATCTGCTTTTGCTCGGTGCGCTCTGTCACGACATCGGTAAGGGCAGGGGCGGGGACCACAGCGTCATCGGGGCGGAGCTCGCAACGCAGATCGGCACTCGGCTGGGGCTGTGGCCGTCGGACATCGAATTGCTCTCCAAGGTGGTGCGACACCACTTGCTGCTGCCACACACCGCGACACGCCGCGACCTGCAGGACCCCAGGACCATCGAGATGGTCGTCAACGCGCTGGACGGCGATGCGGTACTGCTCGAGCTGCTGCACGTGCTTGCCGAGGCCGACTCGCTGGCGACGGGGCCCGGTGTGTGGGGGGACTGGAAGGCGTCGCTGATCGGCGACCTGGTGCGGCGCTGCAGGCTGGTGATGGCGGGTGAAGAGCTGCCGCAGCCCGATCCCATTGACCCGCGGTATCTTTCGCTGGCCTCGACGGTTGGTGTCCACGTCGAGATGACACCGGCGGAGAGCCCCCATATCTACAACGTGACGATGATCGCACCCGACCGGCGAGGGCTGCTGTCGAAAGCGGCCGGCGTGCTGGCGCTGAATTCCCTTCGCGTGCACTCGGCGTCGGTCAACGGCCACGAGGGCTCGGCGATCAACACCTTCGTCGTGTCACCGCATTTCGGTTCGCCGCCCGCCGCCGAACTCCTGCGACAGCAGCTGATGCTCGCACTGGAAGGTGACCTCGACGTGCTGGCCTCGCTGGACAAGCGTGACCGCGACACCGCGGAGCACGGAACGAGGCGCGCGGGCGAGGTTCTCGCCGCCGTGCCCATCAACCACGCGACGGCGCCTCCCCGCATTCTCTGGTCGGAAGGCGCGGAGCCCGGCGAGCTCGTCGTTCAGATCCGGTCCACAGACCGAACGGGGCTTCTGGCCCGGCTGACGGCTGTATTCGAGCGCGACGGTGTGGACATTGCGTGGGCCAAGGTCACCACCCTTGGCTCATCGGTCGTCGACCTGTTCGGCATCACGGCCGAGGGCGGCGGCGCGACCATTCGCGACGAACTCGAACACGACCTGTATCCGGTGCTGCCCGCTCCACCGCCCGCCAAGCCAGCGACCGAGGCGAGCTGACCTCTGCGTTGTGGGATTGGTAGCCGCTCCGTCTGTGGAAACTCACGGTATGACAACCCTCCACTGCCGCAGGCGCATCATCGCAGTGCGCTGCTCTCCAGCGGCCTCACGGCGGCCGGACTCATCCTCGCCGCCCAGGCCGTCGGTCCGTTGAACAGGTGCCCAGGGCAAACCCTGCCGAAGCCCGACGTCCACTGGAAAATGAACAGCTGTCACAGCTACGACTACGTCTACGCCGGGCGGGGAATGTCGGCGATGGCTCGCTTGGTGGCGACAACAGTGTCTGGGAGGGGCCCAAACCGCCGGTCGGCCCCGCGGCGGGGCCGATATCGCACAAGTGGTGCCCGGGGCAGCCTCCCGAACGATGGAACCAGTGCCGACGGAATGCCGCACATGATCGATTGGGACATGAGCGTCTGCCACACCTATTACGGCGTCGGGTACAAGCAGGGGAATATCGGCGACTACGTCTGGGACGCGGCCGCCGGGCCACCGCCTCCGCCGCCGCAGTGCCCCCCGATCGCGTTCATGTGTCCCCTGACGGGCCGGTCAGCGGCTCGCTGCGGGCCAACCACCCGGTCCCGCTAGGCTGGCTCTCGTGTTTGAATCCCTGTCCGACCGGTTGACCGGAGTCCTGTCGGGGCTGCGCGGCAAGGGGCGGTTGACCGACGCCGACATCGACGCGACGACCCGGGAGATCCGGCTGGCGCTGCTGGAGGCCGACGTCTCGCTACCCGTGGTGCGAGCGTTCGTCGCCCGCATCAAGGAGCGGGCCCGTGGCGCGGAGGTATCCGCGGCGCTCAACCCGGCCCAGCAGGTCGTCAAGGTCGTCAACGAGGAGCTCATCGGCATCCTCGGCGGGCAGACCAGGCAACTGGCGTTCGCCAAGGTCCCGCCGACCGTGGTGATGCTGGCAGGCCTGCAGGGCTCCGGCAAGACCACGTTGGCCGGAAAGCTCGCGAAATGGCTTCGCGGACAAGGGCATACACCGCTGCTGGTGGCGTGCGACCTGCAACGTCCCGGTGCGGTGAACCAGCTGCAGATCGTCGGCGGCCAGGCGGGCGTCGAGGTCTTCGCGCCGCACCCCGGTACCTCGGCCGAAGGCAATGCGGATGACGCACCCGGTGACCCCGTCAAGGTCGCCGCGGACGGCCTCGCCGAGGCGCGGGCCAAACACTACGACGTCGTCATCGTCGACACCGCGGGGCGGCTCGGCATCGACGAGGAGCTGATGGCGCAGGCCGCCGCGATCCGTCAGGCCGTCGACCCCGACGAGGTGCTGTTCGTCGTCGACGCGATGATCGGCCAGGACGCCGTCACCACCGCCGAGGCGTTCCGCGAGGGCGTCGGCTTCACCGGCGTCGTCCTCACCAAGCTCGACGGCGACGCCCGAGGTGGCGCCGCGCTGTCGGTGCGCGAGGTCACCGGCGTCCCCATCCTCTTCGCGTCCGCGGGCGAGAAGCTCGACGACTTCGACGTCTTCCACCCCGACCGGATGGCGAGCCGCATCCTCGGCATGGGCGACGTGCTGACCCTCATCGAGCAGGCCGAGCAGGTCTTCGACGCGCAACAGGCCGAGGAAGCCGCCGCCAAGATCGGCTCGGGCGAGCTGACGCTGGAGGACTTCCTCGAGCAGATGCTGGCCATCCGCAAGATGGGCCCGATCGGCAACCTGCTCGGCATGCTGCCGGGCGCAGGCCAGATGAAGGACGCGCTCGCCGCGGTCGACGACAGCCAGCTCGACCGCGTGCAGGCCATCATCCGCGGCATGACGCCGCAGGAGCGTGCCGAGCCGAAGATCATCAACGCGTCGCGACGGCTGCGCATCGCCAACGGCTCCGGGGTGACGGTCTCGGAGGTCAACCAGCTCGTCGACCGCTTCTTCGAGGCCCGCAAGATGATGTCTCAGATGGCAGGCCAGATGGGAATGCCCTTCGGCCGCAAGGGATCTTCGCGCAAGAATGCCAAAAACAAGAAGAAGGGCAAGAAGGGCGGACGGGGTCCGACGCCGCCGAAGGTGAAGAGTCCCTTCGGCGCTGGCGTGCCCGAGGGCTTCCCCGACCTGTCCAACATGCCGAAAGGCCTCGACGAGCTGCCGCCGGGGCTCGCCGACATCGACCTGTCGAAGCTGAAGTTCCCCAAGAACTGATGCGACTCCACGTCCGCGGCAGGGGACTGCCCGATGAGGAGCCGGTGGAGTGGTGGATCGTCGACGGCACGCTGAGCGCCGAACCGGTCGCCGACGCCGAAACCGTCTTCGACGGCGGATGGATCCTGCCCGGTCTGGTCGACGCACACTGTCACGTCGGACTGGGCGCGCACGGCCCGGTCGAGGACATCGCCGAATGCATCGAGCAGGCCGAGACCGAACGCGGAGTGGGGGCCCTGCTGCTGCGCGACTGCGGCTCGCCGATCGACACCCGCAGCCTCGACGACCGCGACGACCTGCCCCGCATCATCCGGCACGGGCGCCATCTGGCCCGGCCCAAGCGCTACCAGCGCGACTTCGCGATCGAACTCGACGACGAGTCGCAACTGCCCGATGCGGTGGCGGAACAGGCGCGTTGGGGCGACGGCTGGGTCAAGCTCGTCGGCGACTGGATCGACCGTGAGGTGGGCGATCTTGCGCCGCTGTGGTCCGACGATGTGCTCAAGGCGGCGATGGATGCGGCGCACGCCGAAGGTGCCCGCGTCACCGCACACGTCTTCAGCGAGGAAGCGCTGCCCGGCCTGATCGGGGCGGGCATCGACTGCATCGAGCACGGCACGGGCCTCACCGACGACACCGTCGAGCTGATGGTGGAGCACGGCACCGCACTGGTCCCGACGTTGATCAATGTCGAGAACTTCCCCGGCATCGCCGAGGGAGCCGCCAAGTACCCGGCCTACGCGCGGCACATGCGCGATCTGTACGAGAGGTGCGGGCCGCGGATCGCCGCGGCGCGGGAAGCAGGCGTGCCGATCTATGCGGGCACCGATGCGGGCAGCATGGTCGCGCACGGCCGCATCGGCGACGAGGTCGACGCGCTGAAGGGGATCGGGATGACGCCGACCGAGGCGCTGGGCGCCGCCAGCTGGACCGCGCGGGAATGGCTCGGCAGGCCCGGACTGGAGCACGGCGCGTCCGCCGATCTGGTGTGTTACGCCGACGACCCTCGCGGGGGCGCGGCCGTCATCAATCGTCCAGACGTGGTCGTGCTGCGTGGCCGGGTGTTCTGAGGCCCGGCTCCGGCGGGTTGCGGGCTCGCTACTGGCCGTGCTGGCGCTGTCGGGTTGCACGCCGTCTGCCGCCGACGACCCAAATGCGTTGTGGGACATCGTGAACGGCCAGTGTGTGCCCGATCAGCGCAGCAGCGACGATCCCGCACCGTGTGCACTTGTCGACCTGCATGACGGCGAAGGCCGCGGGTATGCGGTGCTCAAGGATCTCGTCGGCGCGACGCAGTATCTGCTGATACCCACCGAGCGCATCGACGGCATCGAGAGCCGGCAGATCATCGCCGCCGATGCCCCGAACTACTTCGCCGACGCGTGGCACGCGCGCTCGTTCGTCGAACAGCGTGCAGGACGCGGACTGCCCCGCGACTGGATCAGCCTGGCGATCAACTCGGCGGCAGCGCGGACGCAGAACCAGCTGCACATCCACATCGACTGCCTGCGCGCCGACGTTCATCAGGCGCTGGTCGCTCACGCCGGCGACATCGGGTCGGCCTGGGCGCCCTTCCCGGTCTCGCTGGTCGGTCGGCAGTATCGGGTGACGGCGGTGTGGGCCGACGAGCTCGACGCCGTGAACCCGTTCAAGGCGCTCGCCGGTGGTCTGGCAGCCGGGGACACCATGGCCGCGCAGACCTTGGTGGTGGTCGGGATCACCGGCGCCGACGGCCGGCCTGGCTTCGCGTTGCTTGCGGGGCGCGCGGACCCCGCCGACCCCAACAGCGGTAGCGGCGAGGATCTCCAGGACCACACGGCGTGTCCGCCGCAGGCCGACGTGATGGGTAAATAGGCTCTCAGGGTGCCGTGTCGAGATGCGCGCCGGGAGGAATCCATCGAAGCGGCGTACGAGAATCTAGACGCCGCATTCGATGCGATTGCCGCGCTGTCGCATGACCCGCTGTCGATCACGGTGATGGCGACCGGCGACGGGTAGCCAGTCGACGCGCTTGGGCATTCGTTTCTCGTCGCCGCACGCGGTTGTCCCTTTTGCTCTGTTCTAGGGCTGCGCGAAGCCCCAGTCGAACAGGCCGATGGCCTGGCCGTACAGATCGCCCTGGCCGTACATCTCCACCACGACGAGCCGCCTGGCGCCGCGCTGCGCCGCGGCGACGAACGTATGGCGGGCGAGGTTGGTGAACCCGGTCTTGCCCGCGATCGCGCCGGGGTAGCGCGTCAGCAGTTCGTTCTGGGCGGTGATCGTCTTGCCTGCAAAGTCCGCTGACCGCTCCTGAAAGATCTGTGCGATAAGGGGATACGTCAGTGCGGCGCGGTAGATCACCGCAAGGTCGTATGGCGTGGTGGTGGATTCCCAGCCCGGCCCGTCGAGGCCGGACGGCGATGCGGCCTTGGTGCTGCGGGCTCCGAGGGCGGCGGCCTTGCGGTTCATCGCCGCGACGGCGACGCGCTGCCCGCCGAGCATGTCGGCCAACATGTTGGCGGCGTCGTTGCCCGACACCATCAGCAGCCCTTCCAGCAGCTGACGGGTGGTGTAGGGCTGGCCGGGCGTGAGGCCGACGCAGGAGCACTCAACCTCGGTGTGCGACTGGTTGGCGCGCGCGAAGTTCTCGGGCCGCAGGTTGTCGAGAACGACCATCGCCAGCAGCGGCTTGATGGTGCTCGCGGGTGCGTGCTGCGCGTTCGGCTCGCGGGAAGCCAGGATGCGGCCCGAGTCGAGGTCGGCCAGCAGCCACGCTTCGGCGGGGCCGTCGGGAACGGCCACCGCGGCGGGTTGGACGGCGGGTTCAGCCGATACTGTTGGAGCGACAACCGCCGAGCTCGCGATCGCGAGCGCGGTTATCAACGCAGCCAACAACTTTCGCACAGGCGCTGAGCGTATCCTGTGCAGTGGCTGGATTTAGCCGCTCGCAGGTCTCGAACCCGTTGCAGATCAACAACTTTTGATGCCGAGGCGCTTAGAGCGACGCGACGCTGACCCGTCCGTCCTGCGCGAAGCCCCAGTCGAACAGGCCGATCGCTTGATCCCAGTACGTCGGGCCGCCCGCCTTGATCAACCCGTACATCATGGCGATCACCAGCCTGCGCCCGCCGCGGTCGGCGGCCGCGACGAATGTCTTCTTTGCTGCGTCGGTGAAACCGGTCTTGCCGCCCAGCGTGCCCGGATAACGATGCAGCAGCTCGTCGTCGTTGGTGAGCGGCCTGTCGCCGGTCTTCGTCGGGAACGTCGCCGTAGGCTGCGCGATGATCTGGGCGAACACCGGGTTGGCCATCGCGGCGCGGAAGATCACGGCCAGGTCGTGGGGCGTAGTGGCGCCGGCGCCGTTCGACCCGTCCAGCCCCGACGGCGTCGACGCGTGAGTGCCCACCGCGCCGATGGCCGCGGCCTTGGCGTTCATCTTCGCCACCGCGGTGTCGTAGCCGCCGATCATGTCGGCCAGCGCATTGGCCGCGTCGTTGCCCGACATCAGCAGTATCGCGTCGAGCAGCTGGCGCGCCGAATAGGTGCGGCCCGGCTCGATTCCCGCGCAGCTGCACTCGACGTGGGTGTCGGCATCGGTTCCGACGACCGTCGCATCCAGATTGGGCAGCTCGTCGAGCGCCGTCAGCACCAGCAGTGTCTTGATCGTGCTGGCGGGCGGATGAGGAATGCTCATGTCGCGCTCGGCGAGCACCAGCCCGGTGTCCATATCCGCGACGATCCAGGCCGGGGCCGGACCGTCGGGGGGCTGTGACACATTCCCGATCGGTTCGATCGACGGTTCCGCCTCGGTTACCGGTACGACCGAAAGGAAGAACAGGCTGATGGACGCGGCGACGACGGTGATGAACCTCCCCATGGGTCAAGCAGCCTAGCCCTGGTGCCTTGAGGACAGCTGTCGAAGTGTTCAATCGACCCATGCTGAGCGTCGAAGAGATGTCTGACCGTCTCGAATTGCAGCATCTGCTGATCAGCTACTCCGAGGCCCTTGATCGCCGCG
This sequence comes from Actinomycetota bacterium, assembly GCA_046735135.1. Lineage (GTDB taxonomy): Bacteria > Actinomycetota > Actinomycetes > Mycobacteriales > Mycobacteriaceae > Mycobacterium. The sequence goes on along the minus strand of JBKPSU010000057.1, from coordinate 744 downwards.
AGTTCGACGAGCTGGATGCGATGTTCACCGCGGACGCTTACATCGACTACCGCGACACCGGTGGGATCGAGGGCCAGTTCCCGCAGGTCAAGGCGTGGTTGGCCGAGACCCTGCCGACCTATTTCGAGCGCAATGCGCACATGCTGGGCCTTCCGGCGATCAAGCTGGCGGGCGACACGGCCACCGCCCGTACCTTCTGCTTCAACCCGATGCTGCTCAAGGGGGAGAAGCCCAAGGTGATGCAGGTGGGCGTCTGGTACGACGACGAGTTCGTCCGCACCGCCGACGGCTGGCGGTTCTCGCGCCGCGTCGAGGTCAAGCTCTACGACAAGATTCTGTGACCCCCGCAGCGCCCGCACGCCCGCAGCGCCTGCACGCCCGCACGGCCCACGCTCCCTCAAAACTGTGTCGTTTGTTGCGGCGTTTACTCGCACTTTGCCGCAACAAACGACACAGTTTTGGGGAGCTGGAACGACGCCAACGGGCGCGATTTTTGCCGGTAGGGGGCGTTCTGGCACAATGGGCGGCTGTCTGCCGCAGGACTACGGCCCCGCGGTGGTCACACACGTAAGGCAAAACCGGATCCGGGCATCCCGCCCGCGATCGCTGAATTGCAGCGTGGCAATCACAGGAGAGTTCGCTTAATCATGGCTGTCAAGATCAAGCTCACCCGGCTTGGCAAGATCCGCAATCCCCAGTACCGCATCGCCGTCGCCGACGCGCGCACCCGCCGTGACGGGCGCG
>JBKPSU010000056.1:0-16900 GCA_046735135.1 Actinomycetota bacterium | reverse complement strand
CCCCTCACCACACGTACGCGAGGACTTCGCCGCCCACGCCTTGTCGTGCCGCCTGACGGTCGGTGAGCAGACCCGAGGACGTGGAGATGATTGCCACGCCAAGGCCGCCGAGCACCCGCGGCAGGTTGGTGGATTTCGCGTACACCCGCAGACCGGGCTTGGACACCCGGCGCAGTCCCGCGATGCTGCGTTCACGGCTTGGGCCGTACTTCAGCTCGACGACCAGCGACTTGCCCACCCGAGCATCCTCGGTGCGGTAGTCGGTGATGTAGCCCTCCTTCTTGAGGATCTCGGCGATGTTCGCCTTGATCTTCGAATGCGGCAGGGACACTTCGTCGTGGTAGGCCGAATTGGCGTTGCGCAGACGTGTCAAGAAGTCTGCGATCGGGTCCGTCATCGTCATGACAGCGGTTTCACCTTCCTCGCGGCGGTTCCCCGTATCGGAGGCCTTCCGCGCACTTTCTTTAAGTGGTCTGTTGGTCTTTCGCTGTCACCAGCTGGATTTCTGAACGCCTGGGAGCTCGCCCGCGTGCGCCATCTCGCGCAGGCAGATACGGCACAACCCGAACTTGCGGTAGACCGCGTGCGGGCGGCCGCACTTGCTGCAACGCGTGTAGCCGCGCACCTTGAACTTGGGCTTCTTGTTGGCCTTGTTGACCAGAGCCTTCTTTGCCATCTACTCAGTTCTCCTTGAACGGAAAGCCGAGGGCCCGCAACAGCGCTCGTCCTTCGTCGTCGTTCGTCGCCGAAGTGACGACGGTGATGTCCATGCCGCGGGGCCGGTCGATCGAGTCCACGTCGATCTCGTGGAACACCGACTGTTCGGTCAGCCCGAAGGTGTAGTTGCCGCGGCCGTCGAATTGCTTGGGCGACAATCCGCGGAAGTCGCGGATACGTGGCAGCGCGATCGAGATCAGCCGGTCCAGGAATTCCCACATCCGGTCGCCGCGCAGGGTGACGCGCGCGCCGATCGGCATGCCTTCGCGGAGCTTGAACTGGGCGATCGACTTCGTGGCCCTGCGCACTTCCGGCTTCTGCCCGGTGATCAGCGCCAGGTCGTTGACGGCGCCGTTGATCAGCTTGGCGTCGCGAGCGGCGTCGCCGACGCCCATGTTCACGACGACCTTCACCACGCCAGGGATCTGCATGACATTGCCGTGGCCGAACTCTTTCTGCAGTGCGTCGCGAATCTCTTCGCGGTAGCGCTGCTTGAGCCGGGGCAGGGTCTTCTCGGTGTTTTCTACGGTGGTCATTTCTAGATGTCCTTGCCGTTGGACTTGGCGATGCGGACCTTCTTGCCGGTCTCATCGTCGCGGCGGTAACCAATGCGGGTCGGCTTGCCATCGGAGTCGACGACCATCACGTTGGACACGTGGATCGGCGCCTCCTGGGTGACGATTCCGCCCGACTGCGCGCCACGCTCGGTGCGCGAGATCGCGGTGTGCTTCTTGATGCGGTTCACGCCTTCGACGAGCACCCGGTTACGGGTCGGGTACGCCTGCAGCACTTTGCCTTTCGCACCCTTGTCCTTGCCGGAGACGACCAGAACGGTGTCGCCCTTGTGGACCTTCATCTACAGCACCTCCGGGGCAAGCGAGACGATCTTCATGAAGCGCTTCTCGCGCAGTTCGCGGCCGACCGGACCGAAGATGCGGGTCCCGCGGGGGTCGTTGTCCGGCTTGATGATCACAGCGGCGTTCTCGTCGAACTTGATGTAGCTGCCGTCGGCGCGGCGGCGCTCCTTGACGGTGCGCACGATGACGGCCTTCACCACTTCCCCACGCTTGACGTTGCCGCCGGGGATGGCTTCCTTGACGGTCGCCACGATCACGTCGCCGATGCCGGCGTAGCGCCGCGACGAGCCGCCGAGCACCCGGATGCACAGGATCTCCCTGGCGCCCGTGTTGTCGGCGACCTTCACCCGCGATTCCTGCTGAATCACTCGATCTCCTCGACCTGGTTATGTGTGCACGGCAGATACCGACCTGACGTGCGCGGTCTTGCGTCACCGAAGAGCACGCAGGGCCTTCCTTGCGGATGGCCGAGGTCTGCCCAAGGCAACCAGTGAATTCTAGGCGACGACCAGCGATGCTCCAAATCCGCGCTGGTCAGCCCTCGCCCTGCACGGCGAGCGACCGTGTTTGCACAATGACACGCCGTGTTCAACGCGATTTTGCGCACCCTCGGCGCGTCCCGCCGTGCGCCGTTTGCCTGCCCCGGTCAGTCTGAGCCGTGATGACCTCATGATTGCCGTCACCGCGGTGGCCCTGGCGGCGGCGCTGCTGTTCGCGCTTTCGGCGTTTCTGCAGCGCCGCGCCGCGCGCGACGCCCTTGGAGGCCACCCGTCGTCCCTGACCGGCCCGTTCAGCGTGGTGTGCTTCGTCGGCCGGCTGACCAGCAGCAGGGCCTGGGTCGCGGCTGGCTCACCAACGTCGTCGGCAACGGCGTACAGGCCACCGCCCTCCAGATGGGGTCCGTCTCGGCCGTCCAGCCGTTGATGTCGACCCAACTGCTGTTCGCGATGTCGTTCGCATCAGTCGAGCAGCGCCGATGGCCCTCACCGAGCGACATCGCCTCGGCCATCGCCGTGTGTGCGGGCCTGGTCATGCTGTTGACGACCGAGGGGGCGACGCCGCACAGCGCGCCGCCCCACCGCGGGCGGGCGCTGGCGATGGCGGCCTGCGCGATCGTCGTCATCACGGTGCTCCGGCTCATCAGCCGCTCCGTCGCCGCGACACTCGCCAGCGTCCTTTCGGGTGCCAGCGCGGGCCTGTGCCATGCGATGAGCGCGGTGTTGATCAAGGTGATCATCGAAGACGTCTCGTCGCACGGCGTCGCACGGGCGGTGGTGCACTGGCCGTTGTATGCCTTGATCGCCTCTACCGCGGGCGGCTTCGTCCTCGGTCAGCTCGCGGTCGCCAGCGGTCCGCTCCCTGCGGCGGTCGCCGCGATGAGCGCGACCAATCCGGTCGCCAGCTTTCTAATCGGCATGCTCGCCTTCGACGCGCCGATGCCGAGGGATCCCGGCGTGGTGGTCGCCATCGTTTCGTCGGGCGTGCTGATCGTCGCGGGCATCATCGGGCTGGCCAACGCCGCCGGAACTCCTGACGTCTATCGCGGCGAGGTCACCGGACGAAGCCAGTGCCGCTGCGAATCAGAGGAAGCGTCGCATTCGTCGCGAATCCCGTCGGCGCCTCGCACACCGCGGGTACCGCGTTGAGCACCTGCATCCCGGTGGCGATGTTGCCTGCCTGAGCGTGCTCGGCGATGCTCGCGTTCCGCGTGAAGCTGGCCAGCGTCAGGAAGTGGACGCGCATCGACGGGTCGCCCTCGATGGTCAACGTCCAGCCGTGTTCGGGAGCGGGCCAGTGCTTCGGGTACTCGTTGCCGACGGTCCACAGCGTCTCGATCTCGACGCGAGGCTCACCGCCGCGGCGTCCCACCATGTTCCACCGCTGCCCCGCCGTGGTGCCCGCGCGCAGCAGGCGGTCGAAGATCTGATGGTCCTGCTGCGCGGGGATGGCCTCGATGTCGACGGTGACCTCGTCGATGCCGGCGTTGAGCGCGTCGGCCAGCAGCCAGATCTGTTCGACGAACATCGATTTCATGTCCCGCAGGTACTCGTCGACGTCCGGGTCGATGACGTCGAGTGGCTCGCCGAACTTCATGTTGCCGAAGCTGATGTCGGTGCTCTCGTAGAGCGTCATGTCGGCGCGCTCCTGCAGGGTGATCTTGTCGATCGTGCGGCTCATCCCCGACAGGGCAAGCGGGAGGACGCCCGACAGGTTGCCGGGATTGATGCCGCTGGCGTGAAACGTGCTGTCGCCCTCGCGGCATGCCGCGGCCAACCGCTCGCGATCGGCGTCGGGCAGCCGGGGTGGATAGAAGAGGAACACCGTGGTGGCGACGTTCTTGCCGCTGGCGAGCAGCCGGCAGACGTCGTCGAGATCGCCGTTGCGCGGTGTGTAGATGACGCAGTCGGCGTCGAGCGCGACGATCGCGTCGACGTCGGTGGTGGCGGCCACCCCGATCGGTTCGCGGTCCACCAGGGCGCCTGCGTCGACACCGTTCTTGGCGTCCGAATACACCCGCACACCAACGATTTCGAGATCATCGCGGTGGTCGATGATCGCGGTCAACAGCTCGCTGCCGATCGAGCCAGGCCCCCAGAGAATCACCCGATATTTGTCGCTCACGGCGGTGACCATATCCCTAATGGTGATTTCGGCGCGCTAACCGGCGCTCACCGCACGGTAGCGCGCCGAAATCACTGGACGCAGCGGAATCCGATATGCGTCGTCGCGCTGTCCTGCGACTGGGGTGAGCGCGCTGCGGGACGGTACCGATGGCAGTACTCCGGCGCGCACAGATGTGAGCCGCCTTTCAGGGCCTGGTTGACGGTCGGGTCAGCGGTAGCGATTGGCGCGCAGCAGTTTTCGGCGGGTTGATCCAGCCGGTGGTGACCGGCGAACTTCGTCGTCGTCCACTCCCAAACGTTCCCGATCATGTCGACAAGTCCGAAGGCGTTCGGTGGGAACGTACCCACCGGCGACGTCCCCGCCCAGCCCAGCGCGCCGTCGTTTCGGTACGGGAAGGGGCCCTGCCACGTGTTGGCCATCAGACGGCCGCCCGGCGTCGCTTCGTCGCCCCACGAATAGTCGGCTGTGCTTCCGCCGCGCGCGGCGTACTCCCATTCGGCCTCGGACGGTAGCCGCCTGCCGGCCCACCGCGCATAGGCCGCCGCGTCGGGATAGGCGACCTGCACAACAGGGTGGTCTTGCCGGTCATCGATCCCGCTGTCGGAACCGAACGGATGGCGCCAGCACGCGCCGGGTCGCCATTCCCACCACTGCCGCCAGTCCCTCAGGTCCACCGGGCCGGACGTCGGCCGGAACACCAACGCGCCGGGAATGAGTTCGGCGGGATTCGCGCCTGGATACAGCGCCGGGTCGAGCTCCTGCTCGGCGACGGTGACGTAGCCGCTGTCGTCGACGAACTCGGCGAACTGGGCATTGGTGACCGGATGCCGCTCGATTTCGAACGGGGACACGTGCGCCGTGTGTATCGGCGCCTCTTCCGGATAGAAGCTCGTCGAGCCCATCCGGAACGATCCGCCGGGAATCACGACGAGCTCGGTGAGCATGGCTTCAGGGTATGCCGACGGCGAAGTCCCCGATGAGCACCGTTGAGGCAGCGTCGAATCCGCGGGTGCCGGCGGGCGCCTCTGAGTGCACAGCCACCAGATAGTTGTTGGTTCTGGTCCAGATGTGGACGATGCGGTCGCGGAACTCCACCGACTGCTGCGGGTTGTCCGACCAGTTCCCCGTCAGCGTCTGGCCGCTGTAGCCGCACAGGTCGGCGGGCAGCACGCTGACGCTGCTGATCGGCGACACCGCCATCACCTTGTCGGCGTATTCGGTGAACGCCGCCGCCGGATCGAGTTTGGTCTTCGTGATGGTGACCGAGGCCGACATGCCGTCGGGACCGTTCATGCGGACGCCGACGTCACCTGAACCCGGCGTCACCGACCAGCCGTCGGGAACCGCCACGGTGATCCGTGGTGCGGCCGGGTCCGATACCTGCGCGACGGCCTCCACGGCTGGTCTGACCTGTTGCGGACAGGTGACGGCGTCCGGCGGGATCAGCGCACGCGAGGTCGCGAGGATTCCCGGGGCCGCGGGCCCCGCGTCCTCGGTCGGACGCGTCGGCGCGACGCTGCGGCTGGTGGGCGTCTCGGCGTCCTCGCCGCGGATCGCGATGCCATCATCGGTCCGCGCGCATCCCGATACGAGCGAGGCCGTCAGACTCAGCAGCACCAACGTCGTCCGACCGAACCGCTTCACCGCTCCATCATCAGTCTTTTGAGAACGCCAGCGCGAGTTCTTTCTCCACGTCGACGTACGGCGCACCGGACAGGTCGACGTTGACCTGCGCGATGGTGCCACCGGTGAATACATAGGGAGCTTTGAACGTACTCGACACCGCCGAACCGCTGTTGCGCCCGACGCTGATGGTCGCGCCGGCAAGCCCGAAGGTCCCCGGGTGCGCCTTGACCCCGGAACGGGAGCCGACGGCGTCGCCGTCGATGTAGAGCGTGACGTCGCCGAGCGGGGTGTGGCTGTTCTCGACTGTTCCCGTGCGGGCGTAGCTGACTCCAAAGATGTGCTGGCCCAACGGAACAGCGCCGGACGACGACACCATCTGCTCCTCGTCGCCCATAAAGTTGTAGACGTAGTGCAGGCGCCCGTCCTGGATGAACAGCACGTGTCCGCCATGGCCGCCGCCCTGCTTGAACAGAACGCCTTCGGCGCCCGTCGTGTCGATGGTGACCTCGGCCAGCACCGATATCGACTGGCCCCGCGGTTCGGCGGCGGCACCCATTCCGACTTCCGCCGCATCCGGGTAGTAGGTGAAGCTCGTCCGCTGACCGGTCAGGTATGGACGGAAACGCATCATCGTCTCCAGGATGTTGAGGTCGGCAAGCGGCAGGCCGTTGTACTTGGCCGCCTCGTCGAACCAGAGCTTCCTGAGCTCGTCGAGCTTCTCGGGCTGTTCGTCGGCCAGGTCGTGACACTGGCTGCGGTCCGTCTCGATGTGGTACAGCTCCCAGCGGTCCTTGTCGAAATGGGACCACCCGGCGGGCGTCGCCGCGTGAACCGTATTGGCGAACCAACCTTTGTGCCAGATTCCGCGGGTCCCCAGCATGGTGTAGAACTGGGTGTCCTTGCCGGTGTTGGCCGACGAGTTGTCAAGTGCGGCTTTGAAACTCACGCCGTCAAGCGGCTTCTGCGCGACACCGCCGACCTCGTCGGGAGGGGTGATGCCGAGCAGGTCGTAAATCGTAGGGGTGATGTCGCTGACGTTGACGTAGTTGTCGCGGACTTCACCATGTGCCTTGATTACGTTGGGCCAGCTGATGATCGCCGTATCGGCGATACCTCCTTCGTGGGAGGCGTAACGCTTGTACAGCTTGTAAGGCGTGTTGAACGCCATCGCCCAACCGATCGCGTAGTGCGGGTAGGTGTTCGGGCTGCCGAGGTGATCGATGTAGCGCATGCTCTCCTCGACGGTGTCGATGTAACCGTTGAAGAACTTCACCTCGTTGACCGAACCGTTCGGACCGCCTTCACCGCTGGCGCCGTTGTCGGAGATCACCACGATGATCGTGTTGTCCAGCTGCCCGGATTCTTCGAGGTAGTCGAGGATTCGGCCGATCTGGTCGTCGGTGTAGGACAGGAAGCCGGCGAACACCTCCGCCATCCGGCTGAACAGCCGCTTCTCTTCGTCGTTCAGCGAGTCCCACGGCCGCACCGTGTCCTGCGGTGGCCATGGTTCACCGTTGGGGCCCTTCACATCGAGATACGGGTTGATCGGCGACAATTCGGTGTCGGCAGCCACGATGCCGAGCTTCTTCTGGTTCTCGAGCACGACGTCGCGGTAGCGCTCATAACCCATATCGAACTTGCCCGAGTATTTGTCGACCCATTCTTGGAAGACGTGGTGCGGCGCATGCCCGGCGCCCGGGCAGACATAGCTGAACCAGGGCTTGTCCCGGGCGATCACCTTCGCGTCGCGGATGAACTCAATTGTCTTGTCGGCGATGTCCTTCGACAGGTGATAGCCCTCCTCGGGGGTGGCAGGCGGGCTGACCTGATGGTTGTCATACACCAGGTCGGGATACCACTGGTCGGTCTCGCCGCCCATGAACCCGTAGAACCTCTCGAAGCCGCGAGACAGCGGCCAATGGCGCCTGGTGGCGGCGAGGTTCGATTCCTCCAGCGGGGTCAGGTGCCACTTGCCGACGCAGTAGGTGTTGTACCCCCGCTCGTTCAACACCTCGGACAGCAGGGCGGTGTCGGCGGGGATGCGGCCGTTGCAGTTCGGGAACCCGTCGGTGAACTCTTCGATAGTGGCCATACCGACGGTGGTGGCGTTGCGACCGGTCAGCAGCGAGGCCCGCGTCGGCGAGCACAGAGCGGTGGTGTGGAACTGGGACAGCCGTACACCACGTTCGGCGATGCGGCTCATCGTCGGCATCTCGACCAGCCCGCCGAAGCAGTCCCATGTCGCTATGCCGGTGTCGTCCCACACGAGATACAAAACGTTGGGCGCATCGGCTGGTGCCGTCGGCGCGGCGTACGGGCCCCAGTCGGGCTCCGAATCGCGGATATCGAGTTCGATTTTGCCGTTGAATTCGGTCGCCATGGCCCAGCCTCGTCCTGATAGGTGCGTTGCCGCGTGGTCCCCAACCGCCCGGAGATTACACCGACGACGTGAGCTGAGGCTGTGAATTCGACGCCCCTCAGCGGCTACAACGCGGGCGGTGCACCAGCGGTTTCTGCGGAGTCAGTCGGGGAACGCTTTGTCATATCGCACAGTGGCAGCACGTCAATGAAACAAGCCGTGTTCGAGCAAGCGAGGAGGTCAGCCATGGCCGACAACACGGGCAATGGACCGATCACGCTCATCAACGTTTTCGAGATCCGCCCGCAGGACATCGAACCGTTTGTGCGGCAGTGGCAGGACCGCGCGGAGTTCATGGGCAGACAACCGGGGTTCCGGTCGCTGCGGCTGCATCGTGCGCTGAGTCCGGACGCGCGATTCCAGCTGGTCAATGTCGCCGAGTGGGACAGCGCCGAGGCGCTGCAGGCCGCGACGGCGCAGGACTACTTCCAGCAGAGCGCGCAGCAGTCCATGCACGATTTCGCCATGGCGGCCCACCCGGGCGTGTACCGCGTCGTCCTCGAAGCCGCCGCAGAGTGAACGCCGAGGCGGCGAAAGTAAATGCCGACCGCCTCAGCTGTGATTTCCCGGTGATACACCCGAGTCTGCCTGCGGGTGCGGCGCGGCGGTGAGAGTATCCGATTGTGGCAACAAGCAAAGCGCAGACGATTTCCTATCCGGCACCGGGCGCACGTCCGCACCGTAACGACGAATTCGCGGTCGACCCGCACGTCGTGGTGCTGTTCGGTGCAACGGGCGACCTGGCCAGACGAAAGCTGATACCCGGACTCGCCTATCTGGATCAATCCGATCTCGCACCTCACATCCAGATCGTCGCCACGTCGTTGGAGGACATCTCGACCGACGAGTTCCACAAGATCGCGAAAGAGGCCATCGACGAATTCGGCGCGCACAAACTCACCAAGGAGCAGTGGGCCCGCTTCGCCGAGACGGTCACCTATGTGCCGCAGGGCAACGGGCCTGATGCGCTGGCCGCCGCCGTCAAGGAGGCGGAGTCGACGCTCGGACCCCAGGCCCGCCGGCTGCACTACCTGTCGGTGCCGCCCAAGGCGGCCCGCGCGGTGATCACCACACTCAGGGATGCAGACCTGGTCGACCGATCCCGGGTGGTCATGGAGAAGCCGTTCGGCACCGACCTCGCCAGCGCCGTCGAACTCAACAACTTCGTTCACGAGACATTCGATGAAACCCAGATCTTCCGCATCGACCACTTCCTCGGCAAGGAGGCCGCGCAGAACATCCTGGCGTTCCGGTTCGCCAACGGTCTGTTCGAACCGATCTGGAACCGCAACTTCATCGACCACATCCAGATCGACATCCCTGAGACGCTCGGCCTTGATGAGCGCGCCAACTTCTACGAGAGCACAGGGGCATACAAGGACATGGTCGTCACTCACCTGTTTCAGGTGATGGCGTTCGTCGTCATGGAGCCGCCGACGGCGTTGGAGCCGCGCGCGATCAGCGAAGAGAAGAACAAGGTGTTCCGCTCGATGCTGCCGGTCAACTGCTCCGACGTGGTGCGAGGGCAATTCACCGGCTACCGCGAATTAGAGGGCGTGGCAAAGGATTCCGATACCGAGACCTTCATCGCGCTGAAGGTCGGCGTCGACAATTGGCGGTGGGCGGGTGTACCGATCTACCTGCGCACGGGTAAGCGGATGGCCGAGGGTATGCGGATCATCTCGATCGCCTTCAAGGAGGCGCCGCGCTCCATGTTCCCGTCGGGCTCCGGCGTCGGCGCGCAGGGCCCCGACCACCTGACGTTCGACCTGGCGGACAATTCCAAGGTGTCGCTGTCGTTCTACGGCAAGCGCCCCGGGCCGGGCATGAAGCTCGACAAGCTGTCGATGCAGTTCTCCACGCAGGAGATCGACTCGTCCGACGATGTGCTCGAGGCGTACGAGCGACTGATCCTCGACGCGATGCGCGGCGACCACACGCTGTTCACCACGGCCGAGGGCATCGAGTCACTGTGGGAACGGTCGGAGCCGCTGCTGAAGGACCCACCGCCGGCCAAGCCTTATCCGCAGGGAACCTGGGGCCCCAACGCAATTCATCAGTTGATCGCACCCAACGCGTGGCGGCTGCCGTTCGAACGCGCGTGGCGCGAGCACAAGCACGACGACTGCTAGCCGAGGCGACCATGTCTCGCACCGGACACACACTCGGCGCAACGAGGAAGGCCCCGGCATGCCGGGGCCTTTGACTGCTCGCGCAGAAACTACTACTTGGCCTTCTCGAGGATCTCGACCAGCCGCCAGCGCTTGGTGGCCGACAGCGGACGCGTCTCCATCAGCGACACCCGGTCGCCGATGCCTGCGATGCCGTTCTCATCGTGCGCCTTGACCTTTGTCGTGGTGCGGATGATCTTGCCGTAGAGCGGATGGCTCTTGCGGTCCTCGATCTCGACCACGATGGTCTTCTGCATTTTGTCGCTCACCACGTAGCCGATGCGCGTCTTGCGACGCCCGCGTGGCTTCTCGGTGGGCGGGGTGTAGCTGGGGCCCTTGTCTTTTGCGCCCGTCTTCGACTCTGCCATTACGATTCCTCACCAACGGGTCCGGAAGCCAGACCCAGTTCACGTTCGCGCAGGATGGTGTACACGCGCGCGATCTCCTGACGCACGACGCGCAGCCTGCGATTGTTGGCCAGCTGGCCGGTCGCCATCTGGAAGCGCAGGTTGAACAGCTCTTCCTTGGACTCGCGCAGCTTGTCCTGCAAGTCTTCGTCAGTCAGCTCGCGCAGTTCGCCCGGCGTCACTCCCACTGCCATCAGAACTGCTCCTCTCGGGTGACGATGCGTGCCTTGATCGGCAACTTGTGGATGGCACGAGTCAGTGCCTCCCGTGCGATCTTCTCGTCGGGATAACTCAGCTCGAACAACACGCGACCCGGCTTGACATTTGAGATCCACCACTCCGGGGAACCCTTGCCCGAACCCATGCGGGTTTCGGCAGGCTTCTTGGTCAGCGGACGGTCCGGGAAGATGTTGATCCAGACCTTGCCGCCGCGCTTGATGTGCCGGTTGATCGCGATACGAGCGGACTCGATCTGCCGGTTGGTGACGTAGGCGTGCTCGAGCGCCTGGATGCCGTAGTCACCGAAGCTCACCGATGTGCCACCGCTGGCGATGCCGCGCTGCCGCGGGTGATGCTGCTTGCGGTGCTTGACCTTACGGGGAATCAACATGATCTAGCTCTCCGTGGTTTCCGTGGTCGGGGGCGCCTCGGCTGCCGCTCCTGCAGCGGCCTCGGTGCCCGCCGTCGCCTCCGCAACAGCGGGTGCCTCTTCGGTACCCGATGCGGCGCGACCGGCCTCGGTGCTCGTCGCGGTTGTTCCCGACGCGCCACTGCGACGCGGGCGGGTGCCCGACGGGCGCTCACGGCGCGGACGATCAGCGCCTGCGGGAACGGCGGCGGTCAGCTCACGCTTGCCGCCGACGATGTCGCCCTTGTAGATCCACACCTTCACGCCGATGCGGCCGAACGTCGTCTTCGCCTCGTACAGCCCGTAATCGATGTCGGCGCGCAACGTGTGCAGCGGAACGCGACCCTCGCGGTAGAACTCGGAACGGCTCATCTCGGCGCCGCCCAGGCGTCCCGAGCACTGCACGCGGATGCCCTTGACGTTGGGCTGGCGCATGGCGGACTGGATGGCCTTGCGCATCGCGCGACGGAACGCCACGCGGTTGCTCAGCTGCTCGGCGACGCCCTGCGCCACGAGCTGCGCCTGCGACTCGGGATTCTTCACCTCGAGGATGTTCAGCTGGACCTGCTTCTTGGTCAGCTTCTCCAGATCGGCGCGGATGCGGTCGGCCTCGGTGCCGCGGCGGCCGATGACGATGCCCGGCCGCGCGGTGTGGATGTCGACACGGACCCGGTCGCGGGTGCGCTCGATCTCCACGTCGGCGATGCCGGCGCGCTCGAGACCGGTGGCCAGCAGCCGACGGATCGCGACGTCTTCCTTGACGTAGTCCTTGTACTGCTTGTCGGCGTACCACCGGGACTTCCAGTCGGTGGTGATACCGAGCCGGAAACCGTGGGGATTGATCTTCTGGCCCACTACTGCGAGCCTCCCTTCGCTTCGTCAGAAGCCTTCTTCGCAGGAGCTTTCTTGGCGGCCGTTTTGGCCGGAGCGTTTTCCGCGGTTGCCTTTTCGGCGGTCGCCTTTTTGGCCGGAGCCTTCTTGGCGGCCCCGGTCGTCGCCTTCGTCGCGGGCGCCTTCTTGGCAGGCGCCTTCGCCGCCGCAGCCTTGCTGCCCTGGGCGCGACGCGCGCGCGAGGAGCTGGCTGACTGGCCACTGCGCTCGCTGCGCGACGGGCGGCTCTCGACGATCACGGTGATGTGGCTGGTGCGCTTGCGGATTCGGAACGCACGCCCCTGGGCGCGCGGCCGGATGCGCTTGGCCGTCGGGCCCTCATCGGCGTAGACGGTGGACACCACGAGCGTGGACGGGTCCAGCCCCTCGTTGTTCTGCGCGTTGGCAGCGGCGCTCGCGATCACCTTGGCGACCGGCTCGCTCGCCGCTTGCGGCGCCCAGCGCAGGATGTCCAGCGCCTCGGACACGGACTTGCCGCGCACCAGGTTGATCACCCGGCGCGCCTTCGTCGCCGACACGCGCACGAAGCGGGCCTTCGCCGTCGCGGTCGGGTATTCGGTCTCAACTGAGGTCATCGCCGTTTGGCCTTCCGGTCATCCTTGATGTGACCCTTGAACGTGCGGGTGGGGGCGAACTCGCCGAGCTTGTGTCCGACCATCGCCTCGGTGACGAACACCGGGACATGCTTGCGGCCGTCGTGCACCGCGAAGGTGTGCCCGATGAAGTCGGGGATGATGGTCGATCGGCGCGACCAGGTCTTGATGACCTGCTTGCTGTTCTTCTCGTTCTGGACGTCGACCTTCTTCAGGAGATGGTCGTCGACGAACGGACCCTTTTTCAGGCTGCGTGGCATCGGCTAACTCCTACCGGTGGTGCTTCTTGCCGGTGCGCCGGCGTCGGACGATGAGCTTGTCGCTTGGCTTGTGCGACTTGCGGGTACGGCCTTCGGGCTTGCCCCACGGGCTGACCGGGTGACGGCCGCCGGAGGTCTTGCCCTCGCCGCCGCCGTGCGGGTGGTCGACCGGGTTCATCACGACACCGCGGACGGTAGGACGCTTGCCCTTCCACCGCATGCGGCCGGCCTTGCCCCAGTTGATGTTCGCCTGCTCGGCGTTGCCGACCTCGCCGACGGTGGCGCGGCAGCGCACGTCGACGCGGCGGATTTCACCGCTGGGCATACGCAACGAGGCGTAGGTGCCTTCCTTGCCCAGCAGTTGGATCGACGATCCGGCCGATCGGGCCATCTTGGCGCCGCCGCCGGGCCGCAACTCCACCGCGTGGATCAGGGTGCCCGCGGGGATATTGCGCAGCGGCAGGTTGTTGCCGGGCTTGATGTCGGCGTTCGGACCGGACTCGATCACGTGGCCCTGCCGTAGTCCCTCGGGCGCGATGATGTAGCGCTTCTCGCCGTCGAGGTAGTGCAGCAGCGCGATGTTCGCGGTGCGGTTGGGGTCGTACTCGATGTGAGCGACCTTGGCGTTGACGCCGTCCTTGTCGTGGCGACGGAAGTCGATCACGCGGTATGCGCGCTTGTGGCCACCGCCCTTGTGTCGGGTGGTGATTCGTCCGTGTGCGTTACGCCCGCCCTTACCGTGCAGCGGGCGCACCAGTGACTTCTCCGGATGGTCGCGAGTGATCTCAGCGAAATCGGAGACGCTGGCACCGCGGCGACCGGGGGTCGTCGGCTTGTACTTGCGAATTGCCATAACTCTTGTCTCTCAGCTTCTCTCGCTAGGCCGGTGTTCCGAACAGGTCGATCGGCTTGCTGCCCTCAGCCAGTGTGACGATTGCGCGCTTGGTGCTCTTACGCGTGCCGTAGCCGGTGCGGGTGCGCTTGCGCTTGCCCTGACGGTTCGCGGTGTTCACCGACGCGACCTTGACCTTGAAGATCTTCTCGATGGCGATCTTGATCTGGGTCTTGTTCGAGTCTGGGTGAACCACGAACGTGTAGACGTTGTCCTCGATCAGCCCGTAGGACTTCTCCGAGATGACCGGCGACAGGATGATGTCGCGGGGATCAGTGACGGTCGCCATCAGGCCGAAACCTCCTGCTCGGTGTTGGCGCTGATATAGGAATCCAGCGCCTCGACGCTGAACACCACATCGTCGGCGTGCAGCACGTCGTAGGTGTTGAGCTGGTCGGGCGAAAGCACGTGAACGCCAGGCAGATTCCGCACGCTCTTGGCGCCGGTCTCGTCGCTGCGTCCGATGACGATCAGCACCTGCTTGCCCTCGACCAGGGTGCCGAGGAACGTCTTGGCGCTCTTGGTCGACGGCGTCTGACCCTCGACGAGCTCGGTCACCGCGTGAATACGGCCGTTGCGGGCCCGGTCGGACAGCGCGCCGCGCAACGCGGCACGGATCATCTTCTTCGGGGTGCGCTCGCTGTAGTCGCGTGGCTTCGGTCCGTGCACGGTGCCGCCGCCCGTGAACTGGGGCGCCCGCGTCGAACCCTGACGAGCACGGCCGGTGCCCTTCTGCCGGTACGGCTTCCGCCCGCCACCGCGCACCTCACCGCGCGTCTTGGCGGAGTGCGTGCCTTGCCGGGCGGCCGCCAACTGCGCGGTGACCACCTGGTGCATCAGCGCGATGTTCGGCTCGACGTCGAACAGCTCAGCGGGCAGCTCGACGGAGCCGTCCGTCTTGCCGGCCGGTGTGTGAACGTCGATCTTCACAGTCTTGCTTGCCATTTACTTCTCGCCTCGCTTGATCGCGCTGCGGACCATCACCAGTCCACCGGTCCGCCCGGGGATGGCGCCCTTGATGAGCAATACGCCGTTTTCGGCATCGACCTTGTGCACCAACAGGTTCTGGGTGGTCACCCGGTCGTTGCCCATGCGGCCCGACATCCGGGTGCCCTTGAACACACGACCCGGGGTGGCGCAGCCACCGATCGAACCGGGCCGACGGTGCACGGCCTGCGCACCGTGGCTGGCGCCCTGGCCGCGGAAGCCGTGGCGCTTCATGGTGCCTGCGAAGCCCTTGCCCTTCGAGGTGCCGGTCACGTCGACATAGCTTCCGTCGGCGAAGATTTCGGCGGTCAGCTCCTGGCCGACCTCGAATTCGGCGGCGGCCTCGTCGTCGATCCGCAACTCGGCGAGATGCCTGCGCGGGTTCACCCCTGCCGTGGTGTACTGACCGGTCAGCGGCTTGTTCACCTTGCGCGGGCTGATCTCGCCGTAGGCCAACTGAATAGCGCTGTAGCCGTCACGCTCGGGGGTGCGGATCCGCGTGACGACATTGGGGCCGGCCTTGACGACCGTGACGGGCACGACCCGGTTGTTCTCGTCGAACACCTGCGTCATCCCCATCTTGGTGCCCAAGATGCCTTTTCTAGCCATGTGTCTCGGGTCTCCTACTGGATGTTGACGTCGACGCTCGCCGGCAGATCGATGCGCATCAAGGCGTCAACGGTCTTCGGCGTTGGGTCGAGGATGTCGATCAGCCGCTTGTGCGTGCGCATCTCGAAGTGCTCCCGCGAGTCCTTGTACTTATGCGGGGACCTGATGACGCAGTACACGTTCTTCTCGGTCGGCAGCGGCACTGGACCCACCACACTGGCGCCGGTACGGGTGACCGTTTCGACGATCTTGCGTGCCGAGGCGTCAATGGCCTCGTGGTCGTAGGCCTTAAGCCTGATGCGGATCTTTTGTCCCGCCACGCTTCTCCTACCTCGCTCCTGCTTCGTACTTCGGCCGGCCCGTGCTCGGACCTGGTCCCTGCGCGTCGACCATGTGGGCTGGCCACATGGTCACAGCGCTGGTGTTGCCGCCGCTGTTTACCTGTCTATGTACACCGATACCCGCGGTCGGGTGTGTCGCCCGCACGCGTACTTCGCCTCGGCGGAAATCCGCCAATGTCGAAGTTGGCACCGGATGCGCCCGTTTGGGCGCCGGTTGTATGCCCGGCCAGGCGCAAACCCGGCGCAGAGCAACCCGACCAGTATGCCCTAGATCCCGGGTTGCTCCAAATCCCTGCGAGAGCGACTACTGCGCTGGAAGAAGGCCATGGGCGACTATAGAGCGGTCTAATTCTTACTCAAAAGTAAGATAGCCCGTTACGACCGCGCCGACCACGACCTATCAGATGTGGAAACGGCTGGCTGGAAGGCCAGGCGCACCCGGCTCTTCTCGACCGCAGCGATGGTCCGGGTGCCCTATTTCGCCTCGATCGTTCCCCACGTCGTGCGGATGCAACCCGGGCTTGCCGAGGTCACGGTGCCCAATTGGTTCTTCGTCAAGCGTGTTCAGGTTCAACACCGATGGGCGACCACTCCGAAACACTGCGCTGGCTTAAGACCGAGAATCTCGTCGCATTCACCTAGACGTGCGGTATAGCGTCAGCCCATGGGGTGGAGCATTGAGCACGCCGCCCGGTCGGCGGCAAGTCCTCACGCAATTTGGCGCCGATATGTCGATGTCGAGCACTGGCGCGATTGGTCGCGACAGGGCGTCGAATGTTCGAGCATCAACGGCCCCTTCGAAGTCGGCACCAAAGGCAAGAGCAAGGCTCCGGGACTGCCTTCTTCCGTGTTCGAATTGGTCGCTGTGGAGCCAGAT
>JBKPSU010000055.1:0-25973 GCA_046735135.1 Actinomycetota bacterium | reverse complement strand
ACGTCAGATTCCGACGGCCTTCTCCATTTCAGCCAGCGAGTCCTCGAGGTGACTGAGCAGCCGCTGCAGGTGCGGAACGCTGCGGCGGCACCCGACAAGGCCGAAGTCGAGGTTGTCGGCATTGTTGGTCAGGGTGATGTTGATCGCCTGCCCGTCCAACGCGATCGACAGCGGGTAGTTGCCGTCGAGTCGGGCACCGTTCCAGTACAGCGGTTCGCGTGCACCGGGCACGTTCGAAATGACGAGGTTGAACGGCGGCGGCGCCGATGACACGAACCCGGGCACCAGCGCCAGCGCGATGCCGGACATCAGGAACGCCGACAACGCCAGCGCCTGATTTCGCGGCAGCTGGCTGAAGACCTTCTTGTTGTCCCGCATCGACGTATTGATCGCCTCGAGTCGCTTGGCGGGGTCGGCGGTGTCGGTCGCGAGGTTACACAGGATCGTGCCGACCATATTGCCGCCAGCGTCCTGCTCGTCGGCCGCGCGCAGGCTGATCGGAACCATTGCCACCAAGGGCGTCTCCGGCAGTGCATTCTCCTCGATGAGGTAGGCACGCAGAGCTCCCGAGCACATGGCCAGCACCACGTCGTTGACGGTGACGCCGGCCGCAGACTTGATGGCACGGATGCGCTCCAACGGCCACGACTGTGCGGCGACCCGTCGCGCTCCCCCGATCGGCACGTTGAACATCGTCTTGGGCGCACGGAACGGCAGGGTCAACTGCTGTTCGAGCAGTGCGGCCCTGGCAACCGAAAGCGTGGATGGGGCCAGCGAGGCAACCGATCCGACCGCGCCGGTGATCGTCTGAAGGGCCGACCGCGACGAGCCCGCCTCCTTGCTCCTGCGCTTCGGGCTGATCGTCCATGGCACTCGGATCTCGTGATCGTCAGGATCCGGTGTCATCGACCGAATCGTCAGGCGTTGAGCAGAGATCCCGTCGAGCAGCGAGTGGTGGATCTTGGTGTAGATCGCGAAGCGACCGTCTTCGAGGCCCTCAACCAGATGTGCCTCCCACAGCGGCCGGTGCCGATCGAGCAGCGTGCCGTGCAACCGTGACGTCAGTTCGAGCAACTCACGGATGCGGCCGGGACGCGGCAGGGCCGACCGACGAAGGTGGTAATCGATGTCGACCTCGTCGTCGAACGCCCAGGCGACGTTCGAGATGCCGCCCATCAGCCTGCCCGGGTGCTTTCTGAACGTCGGCTGAAAGTCGTCTTTCTCGACGATCGTCTCGTGCAGCTCGCGGATGAAGTCGGGGCCACTGCCCTCGGGCGGCTCGAAGAGTGCAAGGCCCGCAACGTGCATCGGATGCTCACGGGATTCGCCGATGAGGAACAACGAATCGGTCGGCGAGATCAGCTTCATCGACGTGACGGTACCCACCCCGGCTGTGCTTCGTGCAAGGTATAGGGGCTACTCCTTCGCATTCGAGAGGTGAAGATGACGAACGCAGTTGGCAGGGTGGCAGGCAAGGTCGCGTTCATCACGGGCGCGGCGCGCGGCCAGGGCCGCGAACACGCCATCCGGCTGGCCGAGGAGGGCGCCGACATCATCGGCGTCGACGTGTGTGCTGACATCGACGGCGCCGGCTATCCCGGAGCGACGGAGGCCGATCTCGAGGAGACAGCGGCGCTGGTCGAGAAGTTGGACCGGCACATCGTCACCGAGAAGGCTGACGTCAGGGACCTCGAGGGCCTCCGCGCCGCGCTACAGCGGGGAGTGGACGAGTTGGGTCGACCCGATGTGGTCATCGCCAATGCCGGTATTGCGGGTACTCCGTCGACCGCCGCCCTGATCGACGAGTCAGCCTGGCAGACAATGCTCGACATCAATCTCACGGGCGTGATGCATACGGTCAAGGTGGCGCTGCCCCACCTGTCCGACGGCCGCGGCGGATCGATCATCCTGGTGAGCTCGATGCTCGGATTGCGCGGCGGAGGCTATATGGCGGCCTACGCGTCGGCCAAGCATGCAGTCGTCGGACTGATGAACTCGCTCGCCAATGAGCTTGCGCCGCAATGGATCAGGGTGAACGCGATACACCCGGGCAACGTCCTGACGCCGATGATCGACAACGACGACTTCCGTCGCACTGTGCGGCCTGACCTCGCCGAGCCGACGATGGCCGACGCGGAACAGGTGATCGGACACTTCCACATGCTGCCGAAACCGGTGATCGAGGCACGCGCGGTCAGTGACGCCGTGCTGTTCCTCGCATCAGACGAGGCGAAGTACATCACCGGCGCCTCGCTGCCCGTCGACGCCGGAGCGGTCGCAAAGTTCTGACTGCTCAGCGCGTTTCGCGAAGCTTCGCCGACACGGCGGCGGCGAAGGTGTGCGTGTCTCCTGGCCAGCGCGCGGAGATGTAATTGCCGTCGTCGACGACGAACGCCGGCCGCGAGTCGGTCGCGGTGTCACGGGCCATCCCCGACGTCTGCTTGCGCCGGTGCGGTGAGTCCTTGGGTACATCGCGGAAATCGCCTGGATTCTCCAGTGCGCGTGTGACTTCCGCTTCCACGGACATGTAGCCGGCGGGGTCGCCCGGCCGTTCTGAATAGGTCCGGTAGTAGTCGGGGTCCCAGGACCTGGTGAGGCGGGTCAGCTGCCACGCGCGGCGTTCGAAATCCCACGTCAGCGCGGTGGTCTTGTGGCCGTAGAGCACCGAGCGGCCCGTCGACGCGTCAACGGATCGAGCCGCGAGGAGCACACCGTGGCAGATCGCCGCGACGAGCATGCCGCGCCTGAACGCGTCGACCACCAGACCCTGCAAGACATGACTGTCGATGTAACTGCGCATCCCACGCGCGCGGTGGCCACCCGGGAGGAGCAGAGCGTCGACGTCGTCGAGTCGGGCGTCGGTCCAGGCGATTGGATGCTGATACTCCGCGGACTCCAGCATCTGCGAATACGCGGTGCGGGCATCGCGGTTGGCGCGCAGAAATCGACCGATGACCGCTACGTTGCCCACCCCCGGCAGCCTCGACCAGGCGTCAAGGCCGCGCCCGGAAACCATGATGTCGTCGGCGGCGGCCGGCTGGCCGCTTTCGGTGCTGAACACGACGTCGTGCCCTTGGCCGGCGAGGACCTGCCAGCTGACCGCGACCTCAGTGGGGTCGAAGTCCCGGTCTGGAATCGGTATCAGCACGGTGGCCATCCGTACAAGCATGCCGGTCCGACGCCGTCATCTCCCGCAATCTCGCCACCTGGCAACGCTGGGAGGTATCTACTGATTGTCTACCGCCCCTCTGTGCGGCCCCTATGAGTGGAGGGAATCACCATGGGCTACGGCAGGTACATCGGTTACGTCGGAGCGCTGGCGGTCGCGTTGGGTGTGGGGGCAGCGGTGGCGACGACACCAGGCGTCGCGTACGCCCTGCCTGCGGACGCGGATTCGGAGTCCCCGACGACGGGAGATACGTCACCAACGGACACGTCGCCCCCCTCCTCGACGACAACGCCGTCGGCGGCGGAAAGCAGCGGCGGTCTACATCCAAACGGACTGGACGACAACGATTTACGGCTCTTGGGGCCCGATTTGGCGTCACGCGTTGCCGGCGCGGTCTCGAAGATTCTTGGCGGCAGCCACGGCGCGCCGGTGGTGGTGCTGAGGAGCTCTGGCGGTGCCCACAGCGCGGCCAACGATGTTCGCAACACGAAGCAGTCGGCCATCGCCGCGGATACCCGGGTCAGCGTCAAGGACGACGCGGGGCTTTCGCCCCTCAAGCCGCCGAGCGGCATCTTGCACAGGGACGGCACCCACTCGCCCACCGGGTTGGTCACTGCCCGCGGCACCGATCAGCCCGGCGGCGCTGCGGCCGGACGACTCTCCCGGTCTGTCGGACAGCCAGCGCCGCAGCGCAGCCTTGCCGCTGACACCGCAGGCCCGGCGATGAAATCACTGGCCGCGCCTCCGACGGCCGTGGTGCCCGCCCCGCCGCCCAACCTGGGCGACGACTTGGAGGAGCGTCACACCTACCTCATGGGTGCGGTTGCGCAGATGGCGAGCGCCGTACTGAACGTGTTCCTGACGCCGTTCGGCCCTGGTAGCCCCGCGCAGTCACCGCTGCTGTGGACCGTGCTTGCCTTTGCACGCGATGAGTTCCAGCGGCCCTTCATCCCGAATGCCGGGTCCGGACAAACCACGTCAAGCCTCAACCAGAGCCCGAATCTGCTGGTGAATCCCGGCGCGGAGACCGGCGACCCGTCGCTGTCGGGGTACGCCGCGGTGACGGTGCCGGGATGGACGCAAACCGGCACACCGACCGTGATCGAGTACGGCACCCAGCGCCGCTTCCCCGTACCGATCGCGTCACCGGGCCCAGTTCTGCCCGCTCTTCTGGCATTCCCGAGCAGTGACAACGCCACCCCCGCGGCGGGCGAGCAGTTCTTCGGCGGTGGACCTGTCGCGGATTCGACCCTCACCCAGACGGTCGACCTCCGCGGCGCTCAGGGCTTGATCGATGACGGCGGCGGCACCTACACCCTGAGCGGCGACCTCGGCGGCTTCATCATCGACCCGTCCAGCTCGACGGTGACCGTCAACTTCCTCGACGAGAAAGGGAACACGTTGGGCACCGGCACACTCCAGCCGGTCACCGCATGGGATCGCTCGTTCTCCACCGGCTTCATCCACCGCTCGATCACTAGCGCGATCCCGAAAAACACCCGCAGCGCGCAGGTTGTGGTGAAGTTCGACGACCAAAACCCGGTGCTCGGCAACTACAACAACGCCTACGCCGACAATCTCTCGTTCACCGTCAACGACCCCACCCTCACCCCCGCGACACTGGCGCCCCCAGCGCCCTACGTCGGCGAGCTCGATCACGTGTTCATGGTGTACATGGAGAACAAGGGCGTCGGTGAGATCGTCGGCAGCCCCAACGCGCCGTACATCAACCAGCTGATCGCCAACTACGGATACGCGTCGAACTACTACGGGCTGACCCACCCCAGCGACCCGAACTACTACCCGATCATCGGCGGGTCGGACTTCGGCTTCAACTACAACTGTCCGTCGAACTGCTTCCCCGCGGGCACACCCAACCTGGCCAACAACATCGAGCTTGCCGGCAAGACATGGGCCGGCTACATGGAGGGCGGAGGCGGCTACAGCACGCCGACCGACCGGCTGCCGTTCCTTGCCTTCGCCGACATCTACAACAATCCGACTGCGGTCGCCACGCACCTGTTCGACATCTCGCAAATGGAAACCGACCTCGCCAGTCCCGCCACGACCCCGAACTTCGTGTGGTTCGCCGCGGACGACGCGACGAACATGGAAGGCCCCACCGATTTCCCGGTCGGCAGCTTCAATTGGCTGGTGGGCTATCTCAGCCCGGCGCATCAGTACAACGTCGCGGCGGGTGACGCGTGGCTCCAGGACCAGGTGACCACCATTATGGCCTCGCCTACCTGGAACGACCCAAATGTGAAGAGCGCCATCTTCGTTACGTTCGACGAGGATTACAACAACATCAGCACGGGCGTCGGCAACGAGGGCAACCACATCGTCATGGTTGTCATCCCGTCACCGGGGGCGCTCTACGACCCCGACACCAACCCCAACGGGATGCGGCCCGGCCCATTCGTCGCAGACGACTACTACAACCACTACAGTTTGCAACGCACCATCGAGGTTTCGCTCGGCCTCGGACCGCTCACCAACAACGACGCATACGCCCAACCGATGAACGAGTTCTGGTGCAGCACTCAAGAAACTTGCGATGCGATCAACGACTGAACGTGATTCCCGATGACGCCCACGAATGATTCGATGTCCACCTCGGCCGAGGGCTGGAAGACGATGGTGTCGGCTCCTGCGTCGATCCATCGTTTCGCCGCATCGGCGATCTCTTCTGGTGTGCCGAATGCCCGCGAGATCCTTCGTGGGGTCGTATTTCCAGTACGTGATCTCGTCTCGAATCTGGCGAGCTGCGTCGGGTCCGGTGGCGCACAGCACGTAGACGATGGTCGAATGCGGCGTCGACGCATCGTGTTCAGCGACACCGGCGAAATGTGCTGCCGGGCTTCTCGCAGGCCGTCGGGAGACGTGCCTGCGGTGATCACGGTCCCTGAGCCGAGTTCGCCGCTGAGCGCCAGTGTCCGCGGGCCTTCGGCAGCCACAAGAAGTTCGGTGTTCGGGGCAGGCGGCCAATCCAGGCCGACGTCGGTCAGTTTCACGTATCGGCCGTCGTAGGTGGCGCGCTCGCCTCGCAACAGCGCGGAGAGCACGGTGACGTACTCACGCAGCAAGGTCATCGGCGAGGCGACCTTCTCGCCGATCTGTGCCATCCAGTCCTGGACGCCGTGACCGACGCCGATTCGGACCCGGCCCGGGTATGCGCGAGCCAGCGTGGCGATTTCCATCGCGGTGACCGCCACGTTGCGCATCGGTACGGGCAGCACCCCGACGCCCACCTTGAGTCGTCGGCTGTTGGCCAGCGCGATGGCCGCCGCAGAGATCCCGCCCGACAGAAAGCAGTCCTCCCACAGCCACAACTCATCGAGGCCTGCGGCATCGGCCGCTGCGGCGCTTGCTGCCAGCCGTTCGGGCGCGAACTGCGGACGGAACACTGCGCCAACCGAAGGAAGCTGCACACCAACACGCTATCGTCCGTCGCTCCATCAAACCGAAGTGCCGGTCACCTGGCACTCAGCAGTGTCCGTGCGACCCATTCCACCCGGCCCAACGACTCGTCCAACGTCATCATGCCGGCGAGGACGGCGGTGAGGGCGCTGGTCAACGCGGCGTTGATACCGAAGCTGACATGCGCAATTTCCTCCGACGCAACGCCTTCGAGCAGGCGATCGAACAATTCGACGTTGGTGCGGCTCATGTGGTCGATCGCCACTTTCGCCTCGGGGTCGGTGGACGTCATCGTCTGAAGCATCAATGCGGTCATTTTGGGATTGCGATGAAAGGCGCGCTGGGCACGCCGCAGATAGTCCAGAATGCCGGGCAGCGGATCCACGTCCGCCGCTCCACCTGCCGCCATGATGCGACGGGTCAGCCGCTTCTGCCAATCCTCGAGAGCCGCCGCCAGCAGACGTTCTTTCGAGCTGAAATAGCGATAGACAGTAGCCAGTGCAACTCCCGACCGCTGAGCCACATCTCGCATCTGAACCGCATCTGCGCCGACATCGCCGATCAAGACGATGACGGCTTCGATGATCTTGGCGCGCCGCACCAACTGGCCGCTCGTCATATCCCCCAGCGCGAGGACATCGGTCTGGGCGTGCTCAGGGGCTCTGATGTTGACGGTGGCACCTCCGACTCGACCATGATCACGCGATCCTTGAGAACACGGTTCTCTTGCTACCGAACCTCGTCAGCGCTATAACCCAATATACCAGCGGTTATAGCAGCTCGAGACGTTCTTTCGAACTTGACATGAGTAGAACCGTGTTTCAATAATAATGGCCCAAGAGCGAAACTTCAGCCGCGCTCACGCCTGATAGGAGGACGCCATGGCCGGACCTGTCGGTTTGCCGGTTATCGACACCATGATCGGCTTTCCTCACGAGGGTTCGGCTCAGTACGACTTCATCCGCAAGCAGACGAAGGATCGCGAGTCCAAGGAGAGCTTTGAGTTCCCTGTCGAGTACATGTTCAAGGATGTGCCCAAGGGATTGCCGACCGACGACCCCGTGTCACTGGTGCTGCAACAGATGGATCGGTTCGGCATCGAGAAGGCCATGATCGGGGTCAGCGAGGACTCTGCCGACTTGGCGCTGAAGACGTTCCCGGACCGCTTCGTCCCGTCCGGCGCCATCTTCGACCCCAACGACGTCATGGGTTCGGTGAACGCGATCCGAAAAGACTACGAGCAGTACGGCATCCGTGCGACGTCGGTGTTCCCGGCGGGCACCTTCCCTCAGGTTCCAATCGACGACCCGAAGATGTACCCGATCTATGCGACCTGTGTCGATCTGGGCATCCCGATCTTCGTCTGCGCGGGCGTCCCGGGGCCGCGTGTTCCGTTTACACCGCAAGAGGTTTCACGAATCGACATCGTGATGTTCGATTTTCCCGATCTGGTGTTCGTCACCCGTCACGGCTGCGAACCGTGGGAGGACCTCGCCGTCAAGCTGATGCTGAAGTGGCCGAACCTGTACTACTCGACGTCGGCCTTCGCGCCCAAGTACTACCCGAAGGCGATCATCGACTACGCGAACTCGCGCGGTGCTGACAAGGTGATCTACGCCGGCTACTTCCCGATGGGGCTGTCACTTGAACGGATCTTCGGCGAGCTGCCCAATGTGGGGCTGAAGGACGAGGTGTGGCCAAAGTTTCTGTACGGCAACGCCGCACGCATCCTCGGCCTGGATGGCTGAGGCCCTATGGTGCTGGCGATCACGACCGAGCAGGAACGTCTGGCCGACGCGGTCAGTAGGTTCGCGGCGCGCCACGCGCCGATAGAGAAGACGCGGGCCTCGTTCGACTCCTTGGCAGCGGGCGAATTGCCGCCCTGGTGGGAGGAATTCACCGCGCACGGGTTTCATGCCGTGCATCTTCCCGAGGAGGTCGGCGGCCAGGGCGGGACACTGACCGACCTCGCATGCGTCATCGAGACGGCGGCCGCAGGGCTGTTGCCGGGCCCGCTGCTGAGCACGGCAATAGCCAGCGCCGTGGCGAACTCGGCCGACGAGTCAGGCGCGGAGTTGCTGGCGGACCTGGTTGCGGGCGCCACCGCCGCCGTCGTGCTCCCGGAGCATTCCGATGTCCGTGCCGTTCGCAATGAAGAGAGCTGGCGGCTCACCGGGTCGTCTGCGTCTTCATTGGGAATCTGTGCTGCGCAACGGATTCTGCTGGCCGCACACACAGAGGACGGCGCCCAACACTGGTTCGCGCTTGATCCGGACCGAGCAGATCGCAGCAACTTTTCGATCGAACAGCAGCACGGGACCGATCTGAGCACGGATGTGGGTGTGCTGAAGGTGACCGACCACACCGTTGAGGCGAGTGCGGAGCTGTCCGGCATCGATGCCCAGCGTGCCCGCTGTATCGCGGTGGCGCTGGTGGCGTGCGCATCTGCGGGCACAGTGCGCCGATGCGCGGACGCGGCAACGGAATACATCCGCACCCGCGAGCAGTTCGGGCGCCCCGTCGGCGCCTTCCAGGCGCTGCAACACAAGGCCGCGGTGCTCCTGGTGAACGCCGAACTCGCGGCCGCCGTCGCCTGGGATGCCGTGCGCGCTTCCGGAGAAGCCGTTGAGCAGCACCGGCTCGCAGCAGGTTCCGCCGCGCTGATGGCTGTCGTCGCCGCGCCCGACCTGGTGCTCGACGCACTACTGATGTTCGGTGCTATCGGCTACACATGGGAACACGACACACACCTGTACTGGCGACGCGCGATCAGCCTCGCCGCGTCGCTCGGACCGATGACGCGTTGGAGTCGCGAGGTGGGAGAACTTGCCCTCACGTTCAAGCGCTCCACCGCTTTGAATCTGGGCGACGCCGAACACGACTTCCGGACATCGGTGGCCGCGACGCTCGATCGGGCACGGGTCCTGCACAACGCGCATCCCTCGGATGATTCGCGAGCCCCCGGTCTTGCCACGGGCGCACAGCGAGACATGCTCGCGGAAGCGGGACTGGTTGCGCCCCATCTGCCCGCACCGTGGGGCGTCGACGCCTCGGCTGTGCAACAGGTGATCATCAACGAGGAATTCGACAAGCGTTCCGATTTGGTCAAGCCCTCCCTCGGCATCGCGGAGTGGATCCTGCCGACGATCCTCGACAGCGGCACCGACGGGCAGCGCGATCGGTTCGCGTGGCCAATGCTGCGCGGCACCCAACGGTGGTGCCAGCTCTTCAGCGAGCCGGGCGCGGGTTCGGACCTCGCGTCGCTGACAACACGCGCGCGCAAGGTCGACGGCGGTTGGTTGATCAACGGGCACAAGATCTGGACATCGCAAGCCGACCGAGCGCAGTTCGGTGCATTGCTGGCGCGCACCGACCCGGATGCGGCCAAGCACCGCGGGATCAGCTATTTCCTGATTGACATGACATCGCCGGGTGTCACGGTCGAGCCGATCAAGCAGGCCAGTGGGCACTCCGACTTCAACGAGGTTTTCTTCGCCGACGTCTTCGTTCCAGACGACATGCTCGTCGGAACGCCCGGTGCCGGTTGGGATCTGGCTGTGGCGACGATGGCCGTTGAACGCACGGCGATCGGAAACTACGTCAACATCGATCGATCGGCGGCTCTTCGGCACATCGCGCAGACCGACGGGCCGGACCGGGACGCGGCGCTGCGTGCGCTCGGCGACGTCGAGGCGTACACGGCCGCGATCAAGGCCATGGTGCTGCGTGAAACCCTGCGGCTGGTCGAGGGCCAGGCGGCGGGGCCGACCTCGAGCATCGCCAAGTACGCGATGGTGATGCTGCTGCGCCGTGCTTCGACCGCGACACTCGGGCTGACCGGGCGCATCGCGATGCTCGAGGACTCGGATCCCGCCGTCGTCCGGCCCTACTTCGACATGCCATCCGAACTCATCGGCGGAGGCACGGCCGAGATACAGCTGACCGTCATCGCGTCGATGGTCCTGGGCCTGCCCCGCAACTAGACACCAAAGGAATTCCCGCCAGAGAAAGGACGGAGACCCGATGACGACGAATCTGGGGTTCACCTACTTCGATTGTGACAACCACTATTACGAGGCTCTGGACGCGTTCACCCGACACATCGAGCCGCAGTACAGGAAGCGGGCCATTCAATGGGCGCAGATCGACGGCAAGCAACGTCTGATCGTCGGCGGCAAGGTCAACAGGTTCATTCCGAACCCGACCTTCGATCCCGTGGGCAAACCCGGTGCGCTCGACGAGTACTTCCGCGGCCGCAACCCGAGGGGCGCGGACTTGAATGCGCTGTTCGGCGATCTGGAGCCGATCCCGGCCGCGTACCGCGACCGCGAGGCGCGGCTGGCACTGATGGACGAGCAGGGCATGCTGGGCTGCATCATGCTGCCGACGCTCGGCGTCGGGATGGAGCAGGCGCTTCTGCCCGACCTGGACGCCGTCGTCGCCACGTTCCGCGCGTTCAACCGCTGGATGGAGGAGGATTGGGGATTCGCTTACAAGGAGCGCGTTTTCGCCGCCCCCTACATCACACTGTGCAAGCCCACCAGCGCCGTGCAGGAACTCGAGTGGGCGCTGGAACGAGACGCTCGCTTCATCGTCATGATTCCCGGACCGATCTCGACAGACGTCGGCATGCGCGCTCCCGGCGACCCGATGTTCGACGAGTTCTGGCGCCTGGCCAACGATTCCGGCATCACTGTGTGCTATCACTCCGGCGAGACGTACTACTCGAAGTTCATGCCCGCGTGGGGCGAGCCCGACTACATGATGTCTTTCCAAGCGCTGCTTGGTTTTCGGTCGTTGTTCTCCGGCGACGCCCTGCAGGACACCTTTGCCAACCACTTGCACAACGGTCTTTTCCTGCGCTTCCCCAATCTGCGGATGGCCTCCATCGAGAGCGGCTCCACGTGGGTGTTCCATCTCTTCGAGAAACTGACGAAGTCCTACGGCCAGATTCCCTTCATCTACAAGGAGGACCCCCGGGAGACCTTCAAACACCACGTCTGGGTGTCGCCGTTCTACGAGGACGAGCTGGCCAGCCTGCTGAAGCTTGTCGGTGAAAGACACATCATCATGGGTTCAGACTTCCCCCACGTCGAGGGATTGGCCGATCCCGCCTCCTACATCAAGGATCTGGAGAACTTCGATTACACGCCCGAAGAATGCCGCACCGTCATGCACGACAACGGTCTCGAGCTCTCGATTCGCCGGCCGGCATAGCGCAGCGACGTGAAAGTCGAGAAGTCCAGCCTGGTCGCCATGCTGCTGGAGGTCGGCGAAGAGAACGCCGCGGTGCTCCTCGCCCGGTCGCACCTGCCCGACGAGATCGACATCGACCACGATCTCGACGCCCTGCTTGCCTTTGGTCTGGAACGCGATCAGGTCGAGGAGGTGGCACGACTGGCCATCGGCGCGATCGCGCCGGACGACGTGAACACCCGGCGCAGGCATGGCGAGTTGGCCAAGACCATCTCTCGGCGGTGGGCCGACCTCGTCGACCAGTGGATGTCGTAGCCACAACTTCGGGTTGCGTGCGCCCTATTCACACGCACCATAATTGCCAGGAGCGGATATCCGTCGGGTGACGGTCCAGATCTGGAATAGCGGCGTGGTGTCCGTTTCACGCCGGGAGCCGGGACCGCACACATTTCGCTAGTTGGAGACCGCGTACAGCTGCCAATCGTCCGGAACGCCCTTGAGTGTGTGCACGCCGCGGTCAACGAAGCCGATTCCGGAACCGATGACCAAGTCCTTCACCGTTCGCGAGGCAAGGACCTCGTCCGCAGCCGCAAGATCGCAGACGCGTCGCGCGATCACGACACCGAGGCCGGTGATGTCGTCTCCACGTAGCTCCACCTCTCCGGTGTGGAGCCCGGCCCGAATGTCGAGACCCAACGGCTTGGCGCCCAAAGCGATTTCCTGTGCGCATGCGATCGCGCGGGCCGGACCGTCGAACGTCGCGAGCAATCCGTCACCGGTCGTCTTCACGAGACGACCCCGATGTCGGGCAATTCGCCTCATCGCCACGCTGTCGTGTTGGTCGAGCAACTCTCGCCATCGGTGATCACCGACGCGGACGTCCGTCTCGGTCGACGCAACGATGTCGGTGAACAATACGGTCGCGAGCATCCGGTTGGTCGCAGACGGCGGCGCTTCACCCGCGAGGAATGAAATCGCCTCCGGGAACAGGCCTTTGATGTTCCAGTCTCCGTGAAATTCTCCGTTCAGCTCAACGAACTCCGCGGACGGGATGTGCTCAGCGAGCCAGCGCCCGAGCTCGACCGGCACGAGCGGGTCACCTCGAGTGTGCATAACGAGCGTGGGAACCGTGATCGCAGGCAATGCGCTGCGCACATCTATCGCGAAGTTTGAACGCGTTATCTGCTCGACCATCTTCGGCGTGGTTGCGTTCCGCTCGTAACGAGCGACGATCGGCATCGCCTCGGGCGGGATGTTCTGTATGAACACGCTGAGGCTCTTCCCGGTTCCCCACTCTTCCACAAGTGCGCCAAGGCCTGCTTCGACTTTTTCCGGGTCAACTCCGATCTCATAGTCAGAGTCGTACGCAGCGCGAGCGAATGTGCCGTAGAGACAGAGCTTCGTCACCCGGTCGGGATACGTCGCCGCAAAGAGGATCGCGAGGGGGCCACCCTCCGAAACGCCGAAGAGCGCGGCACGTTCGAGGCCTGCCGCGTCCATAACCGCCCGAATGTCATCCATCCGGTCGGCCAAGCTGCCGAACCCGAGCGATCGGTCGGAGAGTCCGGTGCCGCGCTTGTCGAAGGTGACCACTCGCGCGAAACGGGCCATGTCATCCAGCGGGCGGCAGTAGAAGGGCACGTCGTCGATCAGATCGAGATGAGAGACGAATCCAGGCACGTAGACGATGTCAACCGGACCGTCGCCCATGACCTTGTACGCGACATCGATCCCGCCAGCGCAGCGGGCGTATCCGATGTCTCCACCGCTCGCCATTGTCTGCCTCCGGACGCAGATTAATGCACATGAGGACGTCACCTCGGTGACTTGAGCGACGTCGATACCGGAAACCGCAGCCATCGGCCCCTGCTTTCAGCGGGCCCGCGGCCGGGTACTCGAAACGTTCTATCTTGCGAAGGAACATATGTGAGTCAGACCAGCCGGCGGGAGCTAGGCGACTCGGACCGTCCCATCGAGGACGAGCTCGAGGACGCTTTCGCGCGGATGGCGGCAGGCTAGGGCCGCCTAGCACATGACAAGCCCGATCGCCGCGGGGGCGGTGTCGATGATGCACGGGTGGCTTCCCGCCGCGGTCCAAGTAATCACCATCGTCGCGATGATCGCGCCGCAACCTCACCGTTTTCGCGGCGTCGCTGTGTCTTCTCAGCACGGGACTCACCGTCAACGGCTGGATCGGCTACTTCCCCACGGTTTCCGCCGCCTGGAATCAGCTGCCCGGCGGCCGGCTGCCAGATCAGATCGACCTAGCAACGGTAGACGCGATGCAATCGAAAGGGGTTGTCCCCTCCAGCGGAGCGCTGGTCCAGGTCACGACAAGCGCTGTCGCATCGCGCTTCACCCACCGCGACGAATGGGTCTGTCTTCCGCCGGCCCGGTTCGCCACCAATCCCCCGCCGACTGGGTGCGCGCCGGCGAGGCGGTCAGCGCATTGGATGCCTTCGCCTCCGCGCACGGTGGAAACGCTCCAGTCGCAGTCTTCGTCGATTCCGGTGGCGCGTTCAGTGTCCACACGGAATGCGTGAACGGTCCACGCGGAATGCCGCCGACCACCTGACGAAAGACGTCGTGCCTTGCCTGATCGCCGAATTCGGAGTCAGCGCAGAGCAATTCAGCTGGGGCGCCGCCGGGTTCTCCTCCGGCGGCACGTGCGCGTTGGATCTCACCGTCATGCACCCAAACGTTTCCACACCTTCGTCGACATCGCGGGTGATCCAAGCCCCAACGCAGGCAGCGAGGAGCAGACGATCGACCGGCTGTTCGGCGGTGACCGAGGCGTGGGCGTCCTTCGACCGGAGCCGTTAGCACTGGAGGTTGAGATGTCGAGCGAATACCAGGGCGTGGTGCAGGTTCTGAGCCGGGTCGTCGCATGCAGGCAACCACTGGGCGATGCCCAATGTGACGTGGCCGCTCAATTCGACGCTCCTCACCGACAGCCATCGCAGGATATCCCGAGCGATGGCGGCCGCTTCACGGCGCCGTCGGCTTGTCGAAAACCACGCTGAAGTGCGGAGACGTTGGATTCGACCCCTTGAAACAGCGAAGAAATGCAGCGGACGGAGCAGCGTTCCTCGGCGCCGATAGCTCGCGATGCCTTGGCCGGTTTGTAGGCTCTCGGACATGCCGTTGAACAACGGTGACGTCTTCGCCGGCTACGTCATTCAGAAATTGCTCGGCACCGGTGGCATGGGCGAGGTTTACCTCGCCCATCATCCTCGTCTGCCTCGTCACGACGCACTCAAGATCCTGTCCGTGGCCTCAGGGGCCGACAGCGAATTTCGCGCGAGGTTCATCCGCGAGGCCGATTTGGCCGCCACGCTCTGGCACCCGCATATCGTCGGCGTCCTCGACCGTGGCGAGTTCAACGGTCGCCTCTGGATCTCGATGGACTACGTGGACGGCACTGACGCAGGTCGATTGATTCGAGAGTCCTACCCAGGCGGGATGCCAGAACAAGACGTCCTAGACATCGTGACAGCGGTGGCCGATGCGCTCGACTTCGGTCATGAGCGCCGTCTGCTTCATCGTGACGTCAAGCCAGAGAACATCCTCGTGGCCGCATCAGATGGCCGTCGACGGAGGGTGCTCCTGACCGACTTCGGCATCGCTCGCCGAATCGATGACGTCAGCAACCTGACCGACGACGGCGTCGCAGTGGGAACTATCAGTTACGTGGCCCCCGAGCAACTCATGGGCAAGCCACTCGATGGCCGGGCCGATCAGTATGCGTTGGCCGCCACGACTTTTCACCTACTCACCGGCGCAACACCGTTCCAAGACTCGAATCGCGCTGTCGTCATCAGCCATCACCTGGGTACACCACCGCCGCGGATATCAGACCGCCGACCCGATCTCGCGCACCTCGACGCCGTACTGGCGAGGGCGCTGGCCAAAGACGCCAACGACCGATACCCGAATTGTCTCGATTTTGCCCAAGCCCTTGCGCAGGGTCCGCGCCGCGGTGCCGTTCCACCGCACTCACAGTCGGGCCGCTCGGAAGGCAATCCACCAACGCAGCGTCTCGAGCGTGTGGTCGTTCATGGGACAGCACGCGGCGTCACGCAAAGCGCCGCCGGTGCTCAAGGCCAGCACGGGACCTTGTCGTTCCAATTGGTGCCATATCAGCCGATCGACAACATGCCTGCTCCCGTTCCGGTCGCGATACAGACTCAACTCGCGCCGGGGCAGCTTGCAGAAGGCGACGAGGTAGAGGTCAGTGGCGTCTGGGACGGCAACATCGTCGACGCCGACCAAATCCTCACCTTCTCCGATGACGTTCCCCCGAAACGACGACGATCCGCGTCCCCCACCAAATCGCCGCGGGAGAAGGCAGCGAAGCGCAGAACGGGCCGGACGGCGGCACTGGTCGCACTCGTCGGTGTAATCGTGTTGGCAGCGGCCGCGGTTGTGTGGTTCACCGACGGGTTCGGCCTCTGGAGTCGCCCGGGGCCAATCGTCAAACCGGTTAGTGCAACCGTCTTTTCACCCAGCGGCGCCCCGGACAACCCGCAGAAGGCCGGCTTGGCGATCGACGGCAACCCGGACACGTCGTGGCCCACCGTTACTTACAAGGACCCAGTCCCCTTCCCGAATTTCGTCCAAGGCGAGGGACTGCTGCTGCATCTGTCCGATCCGGCCGCGCTGAGCGCCGTCACCATCGACTTGTCAAGCACGGGAACCGAAGTGCAGATCCGTTCGTCGCCCACCGAAACCCCGACCAAGTTGGACGACACCACGGAGCTGACCCCAAACACGCCTCTGCAGCCGGGACACAACCGCCTTGAGATCCACAACCCGACGAAGACGTCGAATGTGCTGGTGTGGATCTCCAAATTGGGCACGACCGACGGCCAGAGTCGGACGGAAATCTCCGAGATCACGCTGCAGGCGGCTCCGTAGCCCGAACGCACGAACCGGAATATTGACGGTGAAGTTGCTGAATAGCATTGCCCGTCACACGAAGGTCAGCAGCAGGTTTATGAGAGTGGCGCCTGATCGAATGGCGAACGGTCCCGTTTGCAGCTGGTTCCTGCGGGCGGCAGTACGCCGGAGAACAAGTATTCGCGTTTGACCCGTTCTGTGCACGTGCTCGCAACATACATACTTGTGTGCCCTGCGCCCTCCGTCACCATCACCCGGGCGTCATACAACTCGGCTGCCCCTTCGTACGCGCCCGAGAGCGGAGTGGCGGGGTCATTTCTCGTATTCAGCACCAGAATTGGTGCGGCGGTGCGCCGGTTCCACGCGCCGGTGTATCGATCAGCGTCATGCCCGTGCCAGAACGCACACGGAAGGACGTCGAAGACAGAGATGCGGCCGAAGTCCGGTGACAACTCATCGGCCAGCGCCGCTGCGCTGCTGTAGGCAGCGAGGTCGGTCGGCACAATGCTGTCGGTGCACTGAATCGCGTTGTAAGCCTCTTCGCGATTGCCCAGATACATCGAGTCGGCAGTGGTTGGTGGCGGATCGCTGCCCGTGATCGCGTCGATCAGCTCTGGCGCTGCGGTACCGGTGTCGAAAAACTGTTGCAGCAGCTCGGCTAGTTGAGGGTAGGTGGTGGGCTTCGCCAGTGTCGCGACGACTATCTCCGGGAAGGTCCACCCGTGCCCGTATACGTCGACGGGTGACGTGCGCGAACGCTCAACGAGCGCCGCCCATTTCTGCCACGGATCTCCTTCGGAGAACGCGCAGCGCTGTCCGGCTGCCGCACAGTCCCGCAGGAATTCCTCGAAGGCTGCGGCGGTTCCGGTCGCGACATCTTGTCGGGCGTTGAGCGGGGCCGTAATTCCTTCGTTGTCGTGACCGTCGACGTTGCCTTGGAAGTCGATCGATCCGTCCAACACCATCGCACGCACGCGACTTGGAAAGAGGTTGGCGTAGATCGCGCCGAGCTGGCTGCCGTACGACAGTCCGTGGTAGGTCAATGCCTTGTCCCCGACCGCGCGGCGTAACAGCTCGAGGTCGCGTGCAGTGTTCGCCGACGAAGTGTGGTCAAGGATGGGACCGGCGTGCTGCTGACAGCGGTCGGCGAAGTTTTTGGACCACACGAAAAGTGGGCCCTCTTCGACAGCATTTCTGGGGAGTTCGGGGTAAGGGACGAGGAACTGCCACTGTTCGGCATCGTCAGTAAAGCAGCGAACCGCGGCGCTACGCGCCACCCCCCGCTGATCCCAGGAAACCAAATCGAACCGCGATCGCAATTCCTCGGAGAACAGCCAAGGCCACCTCGCCCGGTCCCGCAGCCGGTCTACGCCGGACTGGCCGGGACCTCCGAAATTGATGAACAGCGTCCCGATTCGGGCGGATGGATCAGACGCGGGCAGCTTGATCACTGCCAGTCCGATCTGTTCATCATGCGGTCGGTTGTAGTCCAACGGGACTTGCGCTGTCGCGCAGAGGAATCCACCGCCACAGTCGGCCCAGCTCAATTTGGGAGTCTCGGCTGCTTCGGCGAGCTGATCGATATTGCCGTCAGCCGCGTCGGCCTCAGCGATCGCCAGCCAGGACGGGAACGACGAACCGGCACCTATCACAATCACCAGAGCGACGACTACGAGTCGACACCATAACGAGACCACGAGGGGCTTTCTTAGGGTCGCCATGCAGGTGTCACCGTCGAGCGCCCGATCCCTTGGGGGAAGCCTCTTGCTGTGCGATGCGCGGCGAGCTGTTCCGGCGCAAAGCTCTCACCGGATCGGGGGCTTCGATGTCATGGATCGAGGTTAGTCCAGCCGTTGACGCTGGCGATGATTTCCCGCAAAGAGACTTCCTCAGTCGACTAGGACGTTTGACCTCTGAGCAACTCGACATCGAGTAGCGATCCGGCTTGTGAATCCCAGAGCAGCCGAGCGGCACCGGCTTGACCATGCTTGATCCGGACGGACCGATGGCCACAGAATGGTTGAGCAGATCACTGTGCACGGCTTGACAGAGAGACCTGTGATGTCGTCCGCCGGCGTTGAAAAGTTATGCCCCGTCTGAAAGTTGGCGCCGCAGCCGTGGCTTCGTCGAGCTACCCGGACCGCGTCGCTTGGGCACTCGTCGACGCTCGCATTCTGCGCTCTGCCCGAGTCACGGTGTTGACCCTTGCAATGGGGTGACTGCCCGGAGAACTCGCGGCGCCACACGATGGTCAGATACATGACTAATATATCTATGTCTTACTAATATGTATAGCCGGAGCATGAAGGGATACCTGTTGGATACCAGTGATAAGATCCGCCGGTGACGGTCGACGAGATGAGCCTCGGCAGGCCCCCGGTTTCGCTGGCTGATCGCGCCTATCTGGCTCTGCGCGATCAGCTCACCACGCTTCAGATCAGGCCGGGCGAGCCGATAGACGACGGTCGCGTGGCCAGCGATCTCGAGGTCGGCCGAACGCCGGTCCGGGAGGCGCTCAAGCGTCTCGAGGACGACCGTCTCGTGGTTTCCTATCCACGGCGCGGAACGTTCGCCACCGGCGTGAACATCACCGACCTCGCCTATATCAACGAGATCCGCGTTCAGCTCGAACCCCTGGCGGCCCGCCGGGCTGCCGAACGTGCCAACAGCAGTCAGCAGGCCGAGATCCAGCAGCTGCTCACCGAATTCAAGAACATCGATGACCTTCCCTCCGACCCCACCGACCTGATGCGGTTGGACATCACCGTTCACCGCACCATCTACCGGGCGGCAGGTAACCCGCATCTCGAAGACGTGCTGATCCGCTACCACAATCTGGTCACCCGGATCTTCTGCCTGTTTGTCGAGCGCCTACCCGACGTCGCCGAGCACATCAACGAGCATTCGGCGATCTTGCAGGCAATCCTCGGCGGCGACGGCGACACGGCTGCCGAGTTGACCCTCAAACACGTGACGGGCTTCGAAGCCGGGGTGCGCGCCGTCATTTGACGGTCGGCATCCGCACGCCACAATTCTGTCTGGAACCTCTGTTGACCCTGTCGGAGGCAGACATTACGGTGATCCCCAACTGATATATTAGCCCAGCTGCAGGAGGCTCAATGAATGTCCAGTCAGGCGCAGGATTGATCGCAAGCAGGCCGAGAACCGGCTGCATCGCGTTCGAATCACGGTGAACCGCAACGCGGTTGCGTTCGACCCCGTCCAAGGATGGTGAGTTCCGGGGTACGGATCAGCGCACCCACCCGAGCATCCCGACTTCCTCTGGCGCACACCGGAACCGAAGAAGACTTACGATGTCGTCATCGTCGGCGGCGACGGGCACGGGCTGGCCACCGCGCACTACTTGGCCAAGAATCACGGCATCACCAACGTCGCCATGTTGGAGCGGGCGGCTGGCCGGCGGAAACATGGCACGCAACACCAGCCATGCCGACCGCGCCGTCCACCGTGATCGACGGCCGGGGTGTCAGCGTGATCTGGTTCGGGCCACGGGAATCGTTGGTGACCTCCGCTGAGCAGGACGGCGAAAACCTCGAGAAGCGCTTGCGGGCGGTGATTTCTGAGCACGGCGGCGCTGCGGTCGACGTCTCCGCGCAGCGCACCACCGTGCGACTGCGCGGCGCCCACGCCCGATCTCTTGGCCAAAGGCTGCTCGCTGGATCTGTACCCGTCGGCGTTCGGTGTGGGTGCCGCCGCACAGACCGTGCTCGGATTGGCAGCCGTCGTGCTGATCCCGTTGGACGACAAGGGAACCGACTACCGGATGCTGGTGCGGTCATCGTTGGCCTGCTACCTGGCCGAGTGGCTGATCGACGCCGCGAAAGAATTCGCAGTCGCGCAGTAACGCAGGCGCGTCAGCGTTCTGCGGGCGGCGGCGCAGGTTCGACGGTGGCCAGTTCGGTCAGGCCGCTGATGGTGAAGATCGACATCAGGAGCGGATGGGCGACGACATGAATGTGCTCGGCGCGGGCGCACAAGGCATTGACTGCGGCGCTGTCCAGGTACTCGAGAGCGCTGAGGTCGACAGTGAGCCTTTCGCCGCTGCCAGCCGCCTCGGTGGCCGCCGCCGCAAGGGCGTCGTTGAATGCGTCGATGTTGCTCATATCGATTTCTCCTGCTGCGGTCAACACGAGTTTGCCTTCGTTGCAACGCGCAGTGTCGAGCGTGAGCGACGTGGACATCAGGTGATCCTCGCGAGTAGTTGAACGGTGGTTCCCGCGGCGTCGGGGTTGATGGTGACGTCCTGCATGAGCCCTCGCATGAGGGTGATACCCCGGCCACGGCGGGTGTCGTTGTTCGGCTCTGGCGGCTTCCATGTACCGGTGTCCGTGATCGTGACCCGCACTTGGTCGACCAATACGGTCGCACCCAAACTGATAGTGCCTTCCGGGCTGTGGCGGTGACCGTGCTCGATGGCGTTGGCGACGGCTTCTCCGGCGGCGACGAGCACATCCATTGTCTGACTTGGGTCTACCCGGGCGCGGGCCAACCAACTGCGCAATGCAGTGCGGGTGGGCGCGAGGTGGCTGACGTCCGCGGGAAACGTCAGCTCGAGCGGGGCGGGATGGCGGTAAAGCAGGAGGACAACGTCGTCCTGATAGCCGCCGCTTGGCGCTAGATCCGACATCGTCTGATCTGCCAGATCATCCAACGTCGAGGCGCGGCCATCCTGAACCTGGGCTGCGACGCGGGAGATGCCATCCTCCAGCGCACTGCGGCGACGTTCGACCAGACCGTCGGTGTAGAGCACCAGGGTCGCGCGCGCCGGGATGGTCACGTGGGCTTCGGGACGGGGCCAGTCCTGTCGTATCCCCAACGCAATGGTGTGGCCGTCGTCGAGCATCCGAATGGTGCCGTCGGCGTGGACGAGGATCGGCGGGGGGTGCCCTGCACTGGAGTACACCAATTCACCGGTCTCAACGTTGAGAACTGCGCAGACGGCGGTGGTGCATTGGGCGCCCGGCAACCGCGCGGCGAAGCGGTCCATCCCCGCGAGAGCGGCTGCGGGACTGGGGTTTTCGAATAATAGCGCGCGGCAGGCGCTGCGCACTTGCCCCATCACGGTGGCCGCGGCGAGGTCGTGGCCGACACAGTCGCCGACAACCAATGCGATGCGCCCGTCCTCCAGGTCGATGATGTCGTACCAATCACCGCCCACCTGAAGGGGCCGACTGGCGGCTTGGTAGCGCACCGCGAAACCGTGCGGCAGATGCGCAGGGCCGAGGATTGCGTGTTGCAGCGTCAGGGCGGTTTCACGCTGCTGGTCGACCTGGTACACCCGCTGCAGTCCCTGACCGAGGCGGCCCGCCAGCACAGTGAGTAACGTCTGGTCCTCGAGGGTAAACGGCCGTTGCTCGGCCAGATCGATCCATACGACGAGCACGCCCTCGGGATGCTGCAGCGCAATGCCCGCCGTTCCGGGCGTTGTCGTGTAGGGGGTGAGTAGGTCGCCGTCGCGCAATGAGCTGAGCGTCTGTTGCATACGGGATGGCAGCTCGACCCATTGTGCGGGCTCGCCGACCGAAACGACCTGCGGTGCGCCGTAACCGGTTTCGGCGGAAGAACCTCGGGTCGGGAAAGTTACGGCCAGAACGCGGCGTGCTCGCCAGAGTCGACGCAGTTCCTGAGCCGCGGCGTGAAGTGCGTCGTCGACGGTGTCCGCTTGGGCCAGTTCCTGGTTGAGTGCGTGTTCGCGGCCTGCCGCCAGCGCAAGGGCAATAGCCGCGTGTCGGGCGAAGTCACTGACAAGGTCAAGATAATCGTTGCTGAACGGCGGCTGTTGAGGGCCGCGTGCCACCGCAATTACCCCGAGCACTGCGTCGTGCGCAATCAACGGCATGACGATCGCGGGGCGCTCGCCGACATCGGTGAACCCCTCGATTGGATACTGGAAGGAGTCAGTGATCAGAGGCAAGCCCCGACGCGCAACACCGCCGGTGGTAGAGCCGTCCATCGGGACTTGCCGACCAATGACTTCCGAGGCGTACCGGCCGGCCGTAGCGGCCACGACGAGCGTGGCAACGTCGTCGGCCTGCAGCTCAGTTTCCCTCGGAACCAGCAGAATCGCCTGCTCCGCTCCGGCCAACTCCAGCGCCAGGTTGACGATGAGCTGTAACGGCCCCCTTTGCGGGTCGCCAGACAGCAGCGCGGTGGTGATCTCGCGACTGGCCTTCGTCCATCGCGCCGATTCGCGCTCCCGCGCGAAGAGTCGCGCGTTGTCGACGGCGGCCGCCGCCGCCGTAGCCAATGCACGCACAGCGTCCTCGTGGGAGTCGGAAAAGACTCGACCCGGCTGGTCGTCGATCAGATACAGGTTTCCGAAGTCGGCCGCGCGCACGGTGATCGGTATAGCAAGGAGCGCCCGCATCGGCGGGTCGTGCGCCTGTAGCTCGGTGACCTGCGAATCAGAACTCAGATCATCGAGGCGCAGACCCTCACCTATCTGTAGATTGCCGAGTGGCCGCGCCGTGTCGGCGTCGAGCCCCGAGTGAACAAATGAGGCCAGGGTGCCGTCGGGCGCGCGTATACCCAACGCTCCGTAACGAGCGCCAGTCAGTTCCATCGCCCCAACGACTATTCGGTGCAAAGTGACGTCGAGATCCAGATCGGAACCGATCTCGACGATCACCCGCAGCAGTTGCTCCATCTGGTGGCGAGCCGTCACCAGGTCGTCATTCTGCTTACGCATTCAGCACATCCGCTCGCGCCCGGCGCCGCACGCCGGGTGAACGCGGGCCACCCGACGTTTGCACATGGTCAAAGACCTAATCGTTGTAGAACAACAGCGTGATGACGCCGTCTGCGCGGAGAACCACCTCCACCCACCGATCGAACTGGACGATGTGTTACTCCTACATAGGTGTCTAGCCATGAGTAGCTACTGTCAAACTCCCCTGACGTGTGCAACCTCGACGTTCGCGGCATTCTCACGCAGTGCGCAGTGAATCGATCAGCCGGTCCATCACCGCGCCGGCATCCTGGCGTGCTTGCTTGTAGTTGTCGGAGCGGGCGATGTAGGGGGTCGCCTCGCGCAACGCGCCCAGCATCGTCAGCGCCGTCGCCTCCACTGGTTGCGGCGGAATGCTGCCGGACTCGATGGCACGGGTGAGCAGGCTCGTGATGAGCCCGATGTTGTAGCGCTGGCCCATCTCACTCCAGCGTTCCCACCCCAACACGGCGGCCGTGTCCATCAAAGCAATGCGCTGCACCTCGGGGTCGGCGCAGGCGTCGAGCCAGAAGGTCGAACCCAACCGCATGACCTCGAGTGGGTCGGTGGCAAGAGCCGTCGCCTGGCCGTGACGGAAGTGCTCTCTGGGTGGCAGGCTGACCAGGCACACGGTGCCGTGAGCCACTTGCGATCGACTTGTTCGCGACTGGTCCGCGGTCGGACATGGGGAGTGACCAAAGGGATGGCGACGACGGACACCGTATTGCAGGA
This sequence comes from Actinomycetota bacterium, assembly GCA_046735135.1. Lineage (GTDB taxonomy): Bacteria > Actinomycetota > Actinomycetes > Mycobacteriales > Mycobacteriaceae > Mycobacterium. Next base: position 1,830 of record JBKPSU010000055.1, on the reverse strand, counting down.
GATGATCGACGAATTTCAGCTGCGAAGGCTCGTCCATGCCTACTGCCGCGCCGTCGATCGAGGCGATATGCAGCAGCTGAGGGACCTCTATCACCACGACGCCACGGACGCACACGGCGGATTCTCGGGGGGTTCGGCCGACCTGTTTATCGAGCAGATCACCGCAGCGCGTCCCTACATCCGGTCGATGCAGCACAACATCACCACGGTGAACTTTGCGATCGCCGGAGACGCTGCCGAAGGCGAGATCTACACAATCGCGGTTCACACGCTCGTCGGGGCGGGTCGGGACGTCGATGTCGTCGTCGGCGGACGCTACCTCGACAAGTACGAGAAGCGCTCCAACACATGGAAATTCATCGAGCGCACGATCGTCGCCGATTGGGCACGGGTAGACGACCCGTCCTCAATGGACTTGAGCCATCCGATCACCAGAGACAGCCTCAGAGGAACTCTTGACTCGAGTGATCCCTCGTACCAATTCTTTTCGCTGTTGAACAACACCACGCCGGACTAAGGAACACCGTATTTCACTCGGGATACCCCACTACGGTGGCCACGAAATCGTCGACATAGGTAGACAGCTCACGCGGTGGTCGGTGATAGTTGCCTGACCGCACAGGGTGCGCCGGCAGGTCCACCGCGGGAGCCTCGACGTCTTCATAGTCGATCGTGGACAGCAGGTGGGCCATCATGTTCAGACGAGCGTGCTTCTTGCTATCGGATTCCACTACGTACCACGGGCTCATCGGGACGTCGGTGTGCACCATCATCTCATCCTTGGCGCGCGAGTAGTCCTCCCACCGGAAGATCGACTCCAGGTCCATCGGCGAGAGCTTCCACTGCCGAACCGGATCGTTGCGCCGGGACCTGAATCGTCGCAGTTGCTCTTCGTCGGATACCGAAAACCAGTACTTGCGAAGGATGATGCCGTCGTCGATGAGCATCTGTTCGAAGATCGGCGTCTGCCGCAGGAACAATGAATGCTCCTGGGGTGTACAGAATCCCATCACCTTTTCGACACCCGCCCGGTTGTACCAGGACCTGTCGAACAGGACGATCTCACCCCGCGCCGGCAGCTGCGCTATATAGCGCTGGTAGTACCACTGCCCGCGCTCCCGGTCGGTGGGTGCCGGCAGCGCGGCTATCCGCGCAACGCGAGGGCTCAGATATTCCGTGATGCGCTTGATCGTCCCACCCTTGCCGGCAGCGTCACGACCTTCGAAAACGATCACGATCCGGGCCCCGGTTTCCCGGGCCCATTCCTGAAGCCTCACAAATTCCGTTTGAAGGCGGAAGAGTTCGGCTTGATAGACGTTTTTGGGGATCTTTCGCACGGACTTCTCGCCCGATTTCTTCCCGCCCTTACTCATCGCCAAATCGTACTGCGGGCGCGACTCACGGCGGCCAGAGCTGAGATGATCGACAAGATCATCAGAACGTGCGCCGCGTCGGACATCGCAAATCATTTGCTTGGACCAATCACGCCGTCCCGCCTTTCGGGGGAGATACGCTCGTTGCACCCAGGCATTCACTAGCAACGGTATGGGGGTAGCGCCGTGCTAATTCGAGTGGGTTTGCGGCGGAATGAGATGACTGCATGCGACATTTAGCTGCGTCGCTCGCCATTGCGGGGACCTGCATTCTGATCGGCGGGTGCAACAGCGGCAGCAATCAAGGCGCCAAGTCGTCGACCACCACATCGACCACGACAACGAGGACCGCGCCCCCTGTTGCAGAGGCGAAGCTCGACGGGTTGTTGCTCAGCCCTGAGCAGGTGCTGTCTCTTATACACATCTCCGAGCCCACGAGACAATATTGCCAATCTCG
>JBKPSU010000054.1:0-51207 GCA_046735135.1 Actinomycetota bacterium | reverse complement strand
GCGGCGGGTGTCTCCCACGCCGCGCCCGCGCACCACTTCACGGACCGCCGCGGGCTGTTCACCGCGCTGGCGACCGAGGGATTTCAGATGCTCGCGGAAGCGCTCAAAGGCGCGCGACCCGACTTCCTCGAAGCCGCGCTGGCTTATGTCCGATTCGCGATCGACCACCCCGGCCATTACGAGGTGATGTTCGACAAGTCCCTCTACGACCCCACCGACCCCGACCTCGTCGCCGCCGAGAGGGCGTCCGGCACCGAGCTCGCCGCCGGCGTCGGCACCCTCGACGATCAACGCGCCAAGGACGACCCGCAGGCGGCCGCGCTCGCGGCATGGTCTCTGGTACACGGCTTTTCGCTGCTGTGGCTCAACAGGGCCATCGACGACGAGACGGATCCGATGGCAACCGTGCACCGGGTGGCGGGGATGCTGTTTTAGAACCTAACCAGTCGCGGGCGCCGGTCGGCGGGGCTGGGATTGTCCGCGCGGCGAACCACTTAGCCAGGCTACCGGTAGTGTTCGGGACATGACAGACACGCGGCTCACCGACATCGCCCTCACCACACTCGACGGCACGCCGACCACCCTCGCCCAGCTCGCCGACGGCGCGGTGCTGTTGGTCAACGTCGCCTCGAAATGCGGTCTGACACCCCAATACAGCGCGCTGGAGAAGCTGGCCAAGGAATACGGCGGCCGAGGTCTGACGGTGATCGGCGTGCCGTGCAACCAATTCATGGGACAGGAGCCCGGCACCGCGGAGGAGATCCAGACGTTCTGCTCCACCACCTACGGAGTCACCTTTCCGCTACTGGCCAAGACGGATGTCAACGGGCCGGCCCGGCATCCGCTGTTCGCCGAGCTGACGAAGACTGCCGACGCCTCGGGAGAGGCGGGCGATGTGCAGTGGAACTTCGAAAAGTTCCTGCTCGCGCCGGGTGGCGTGGTGGTAAAGCGGTTCCGGCCGCGCACCGAACCCGACGCTTCCGAGGTGGTCGAGGCCATCGAGGCGGTGCTGCCGCGATAGCGGAATAGACAGCTGCTGTAAGAGTGTCGTAAACCGTTGCGACACCTCGCGTTGCGACAATGTGAGGGTGGCTGGACAACTGATCGTGTCGATTTCCGGCATCAGTGAGCAGACCCTGCCCGACGTCGCGGCGTTCTGCACACAACTGGACGAGCGGGCGGTGCCGTCCTCGTTCTTCGTCGCTCCCAGGCTCAAGGGCGGCTATCGGCTCGACCGGGATGCGCCGACCGCGGAATGGCTTGCTGCTCGCCGAAATCGCGGCGACGCCATCGTGCTGCACGGCTTCGACGAGGCCGCCACCAAGAAACGGCGCGGCGAGTTCGCGACGCTGCCCGCGCATGAAGCGAATCTGCGGCTGATGGGCGCCGACCGGGTGCTCGAGCACCTCGGCCTTCGCACGCGGCTCTTCGCCGCGCCCGGCTGGACGGTGTCGCAAGGCACACTGGATGCGTTGCCCCGCAATGGCTTCCGGCTACTGGCCGGGCTCAGCGGAATCACCGACCTGGTGCGCAGGACAACAGTGCGCGCACGCGTACTCGGCATCGGCGAGGGCTTCATGACCGAACCATGGTGGTGCCGCACGCTGGTGCTGTCGGCCGACCGCACCGCCCGCCGGTCGGGGGTCGTGCGCGTGGCGGCCGCGGCCCGACACCTGCGTAAGCCCGGCCCGCGCCAGGCGATGCTCGACGCCATCGATCTGGCCCTGATGCACCAGTGCGCGCCGGCCGTCTACGAATGGCGGCCGTATCCGGCGCTGACCGACGCCGCCTGACCGACCGCTACATTGGCGGCCATGGCAGATGCTGATGTCATCGTCGTCGGGGCAGGGCTGGCCGGGCTGGTCGCCGCCTGTGAGCTGGTCGACCGCGGCCGTCGCGTCCTGATCGTCGACCAGGAGAACGCCGCCAACATCGGCGGACAGGCGTACTGGTCGTTCGGCGGCCTGTTCTTCGTCGACAGCCCCGAACAGCGCAGGCTTGGCATACGCGACAGCCACGAGCTCGCGCTGCAGGACTGGCTGGGAACAGCGGGATTCGACCGGCCGGAGGACCACTGGCCCAAGCTGTGGGCGCACGCCTACGTCGACTTCGCGGCGGGGGAGAAGCGCAGCTGGCTGCGGGAGCGCGGCCACAAGATCTTCCCGCTCGTCGGGTGGGCCGAGCGGGGCGGATACGACGCACGCGGGCACGGCAACTCGGTGCCCCGCTTTCACATCACCTGGGGAACGGGTCCGGCGATGGTCGACGTGTTCGCCCGCCGGCTGCGGGGCAACGCCAAGGTGACCTTCGCCCACCGGCACCGCGTCGACCAGCTGATCGTCGAAGACGGTTCGGCCGTCGGCGTGCGCGGTGCCGTACTGGAGCCGACCGACGCCGCGCGTGGGGTGGCGTCGTCGCGAAACACCATCGGCGAGTTCGAGTTCCGCGCGCAGGCGGTGATCGTGGCCAGCGGTGGTATCGGCGGCAATCACGACCTGGTGCGCGAGAACTGGCCGAAGCGCATGGGCCGGGTGCCCGAGCAACTGCTCAGTGGCGTGCCCGCACACGTCGACGGCCGGATGATCGGCATCACCGAGTCGGCGGGCGCGCACGTCATCAACAGCGACCGCATGTGGCACTACACCGAGGGCATCACGAACTACGACCCGGTCTGGCCATTACACGGAATTCGAATCCTGCCAGGGCCGTCGTCGTTGTGGTTGGACGCGACGGGCAGACGCCTGCCTGCGCCGCTGTACCCGGGCTTCGACACCCTCGGCACGCTGGAGCACATCGCGCAGACCGGACAGGACTACACCTGGTTCGTGCTGAACGCCCGCATCATCGCCAAAGAGTTCGCGCTGTCCGGACAGGAGCAGAACCCCGACCTCACCGGGCGCAGTGTCCGCGACGTGCTGGCCCGTGTGCGTCCAGGCGCTCCGGCGCCGGTGCAGGCGTTCGTCGACAAGGGCGTCGACTTCGTCAGCGCAGACACGTTGCGGGACTTGGTGTCCGGGATGAACGACGTACCCGATGTCGTCCAGCTGGACTACGGCACTGTCGAGGCGGAGGTCACGGCGCGCGATCGGGAGGTCGCCAACCGGTTCACCAAGGACACGCAGGTGACCGCGATCCGGGCTGCCCGCGGCTATCTCGGCGACCGCTTCACCCGCGTCGTCGCCCCGCATCGGCTGACCGACCCGAAGGCCGGCCCGCTGATCGCCGTCAAGCTGCACATCCTCACGCGAAAGTCGTTGGGCGGGTTGGAAACCGATCTCGATTCACGGGTGCTGCGCGACGGCGGCGGCGTATTCGCGGGCCTGTACGCGGCCGGCGAGGCGGCCGGTTTCGGTGGCGGCGGTGTGCACGGCTACCGCTCGCTGGAGGGCACGTTCCTCGGCGGCTGCATCTTCTCCGGCCGTGCTGCGGGCCGGGCCGCCGCGCGCGACACCGATTAGCCGACTCAGAACTGCGTGCCGTTCTCCGGGTCGAGCACCTGGAAGTCGGTGTCGGTCATCTCGGTGAGCCGCCCGTAGTAGATGCCTCGCGCGTTCGGGTCGATGATCGCCTGGTGGATCGGCACCGCGCGGGCCGGGGCGACCGCACGTAGATACTCAACGGCCTCAGAGATTTTCATCCAGGGCGCCGCCGCGGGAGTCGCCAGCACGTCGACCGGTTCGCCGGGCGTGAACAGCGCGTCGCCGGGATGCATCAGCCTGGCCGGGTGATCGCCGTCGCCGACGAGGTAGGAAATGTTGTCGATAACCGGGATCTCCGGATGGATCACCGCGTGCTTGCCGCCGACGCCGCGCACCGACAGCCCGCCGATGGTGAATTCGTCGTCGACGTGCACTGCCGTCCACGGCGCGCCGAGCTGCTGCGCGGTCTGCGGGTCGGCATACAGCGCGGCGTGCGGGTTGGCGTCCAGCAGCGCGGGCAGGCGCTCGGTGTCGGCGTGGTCGGGGTGTTGGTGGGTGATCAGGATCGCGTCCAGCCCCGTGATGCCCTCGAAGCCGTGGGAGAAGTTTCCGGGATCGAACAGCACGGTGGTCGTAGCGGAATCGCTCTTGAATTCGGCGAGTAGGCACGAATGGCCGAAATGCGTCAATTGCATGCCTATATTGTGCGCTTAGGGGTAGGTGGGCGAAATGCGAATGATGCTGGCGGCGCTGCTGGCGGCCTGCGGGCTGGCCGTTGCGCCCGGACCGATCGGCCCTGCGCATGCGCTTCCGATGAATTGCCCGCCGAACTGCGACCGCATTCCGGATTCGGCGTGGCTGGACTCGGCGGCGCTCCCGCTGTTCTCGACGTACCGCTGGCCAGGGCTGGCCGGAGTCGCGGTCACCGCGACCGATCCCCGGTTCCGCTTCGAGGAGGCCTGCGGCACACCGCCGATTGTCGGCGACTCCCGCCACTTCGCGGTCGCCGCGCGAGCGGTTGTCCCGCAGCCGGACGGTCAGTGGCAGCTGCAGGTTCAGGTGATGCACTGGCGCGGCGAGACGTGGCGCGGCGGACAACTCGCATCGGCGGTGTTCGACTCTGCGGTGGCCTCGCTGCGCAACTGCCAGGTGACCGCACCGTTGACATCGCCGTCGATCACCACCGACACGCCGACCCGGATGGCTGCGGTGCTGTCCGGGGTGCTGCCCGGACAGGCGGTGCTGCACCAATACCTGCTGCTCAACCCCGACAACAGCACCGTCGTCGAGGTGGCCATGTGGGCGACGAGCCCGCCGCGCGTGGACTGGCCGCCGGTGCCCGACGCGCAGGTCCTCGACGCCATGGACGGCCCGCTGTGCACGGCGTACATCGATTCGTGCCGGTGACGCGGGCCGACCTCGGCCGCCGGTAGAGTGAGCGCCGTGGCAAGGGTGGTAGTGCATGTGATGCCGAAGGCCGAAATCCTCGACCCGCAGGGTCAGGCTATCGTCGGCGCGCTCGGTCGTCTCGGCTACGACGGAATATCAGATGTCCGGCAGGGCAAGCGCTTTGAACTCGAGGTCGACGACAGCATCGCCGACGAGACCGTTGCCGAGATCGCCGAATCGCTACTGGCGAACGTCGTGATCGAGGACTGGTCGGTCAGCAGGGAGCAATCATGACCGCCCGCGTCGGGGTCATCACATTCCCCGGCACGCTCGACGACGTGGACGCCGCTCGGGCGGTCCGGCTTTCGGGCGCCGAGGCGGTGAGCCTGTGGCACGCCGACGCCGATCTCAGGGGTGTCGATGCGGTGGTCGTCCCCGGTGGGTTCTCCTACGGCGACTACCTGCGCTGCGGCGCCATCGCCAAGTTCGCCCCTGTGATGAAGTCCGTCATCGACGCGGCGGCCAGCGGCCTGCCAGTCTTGGGTATTTGCAACGGCTTTCAGGTGTTGTGCGAAGCCGGGCTGTTGCCGGGTGCGCTCACCCGTAACGCCGGTCTGCACTTCGTCTGCCGCGATGTCTGGCTGGAGGTGGCGTCCAATTCCAGCGCGTGGACGTCGCGCTACGAGCTCGGCGCCGACATCTTGGTGCCGTTGAAGTCGGGTGAGGGCCGGTTCGTCGCATCCGACGACGTGCTCGACAAGCTCGAGGGCGACGGCCGGGTGGTGTTCCGCTACCGCGACAATCCCAACGGGTCGATGCGCGACATCGCGGGCATCTCCTCGGCCAACGGCCGGGTCGTCGGCCTGATGCCGCACCCCGAGCACGCCACCGAGGCGCTCACCGGGCCGTCCGACGACGGGCTCGGGCTGTTTTATTCCGCGCTGGACCTGGTGCTCGCTGCTTAGGCGGCGGGTCGGATTGCCCGCGCGCCGCCGTCGACCGGCAACACGACGCCGTTGATGTAACTCGCCGCGGGTGAGGCGATGAACGCGACCGCCTGCGCGATTTCGTCAGGCTCGCCGATCCGCTGCAGCGCCCGTGTCCTCCCCAGGCCGTCGACGATGTCGGCGATGTCCGCCGTGCCTTCGGTCTCGATCGGTCCGGGTGCGATGGCGTTGACGCGGATCCCGGCAGCGCCGAACTCATCGGCCCACAGTTTGGTCAGCAGGTCCAGCGCCGCCTTGCTGGCGCCGTAGATGCCCGCATCGGCGCTCGGTGTGGTGGCGGCGATGGTGCTGATGTTCACGACGCTGCCGTGGCCGCGTTCGATCATGCCGGGGACGAGCTTTTGCACCAGGATGTACGGTGCCCGAAGGTTGGTGTCGAAATGGCTGTCGAAGTCTGCGTCGTCGGTCTCGAACGTCGAGGCGAATTCGTAGATGCCTGCGTTGTTGACGAGGATGTCCACCTCGCCCGCCTCGGCGGCGAGTCGACGGACATCGTCGGCGTCAGAAAGGTCGGCGGCGACGAAACATGCTCTGCCACCTGCATTTTCGATCTGCTGAACGGCTTTGACGCCGCGTTCGGCATTGCGCCCGTGAACGACGACCTCTGCGCCCTGTCGCGCGAGCTCGAGCGCGATCGCGTAGCCGATGCCCGCGGTCGCACCTGTGACCAGTGCCGTGCTGCCCTCGAAAGTGTTCATGTCTGCAAAAGGCGGATCGCGCGCGGATTATTCCGGTGGGCCGGCTCAGGCGGCGGCCCGATGGCGGCGTGAGCGTGCGCAAAGTGCTGTTTTTGCGCGGCGTGTCGGGCGCAGACACGCTCCCCCTTGCACGCGGAGAGGTGCCCCCAGCTCGCGGGATGAGGCGATCAGGGTGTCAGTGCGACGGAGGCCTCGGCCGTGTAGCAGAGGAACGTCAGCGTCTCCTGCAGGTACAACTGCACCGTCTCGGCGTCGTGTGACAGGTACCCGATCGACACGTCGGTGCCCAGCCGCAGGTCGAAATCGCCGCCGCGGGTGGACAGCACGAAAGCACCGTCGATGGCGGGCGCCCAGATGATGTCGCCGTCCACCAGCCTGTTGAGGTGCTCGCGGATCGGATAGCCGTGCTCGGTGGTCTCGCTGACCTTGGTGTACACGTCGGCCGACAGCAGTACCGAATATGGCCCGTCGACACCGGCCAGCCGGAGTTCGGACAGCGCTTGGGCGATGACGTCGGGGATCTCTCGCGGATCGCTGGGCAGCGCAAGCGCCGGGTTGGAACTGCAGTTGCGGATGCCGCCGATCGACGCCGCCTCGTAGCCCTCGAAGATCGCCCGGTCCTCGACGAACGCCAGCTTCTTGGCGGCCTCCTTCACCGGATCCCAGTCCGAGTCCTGCGAGCCACGCTCAACGTCATCGATATCGTTGCGCGACAACGTGAACGGCACACGCAGGCGCACGAGCTGCTTGCTCTCGCGAAGATGGGCGATCACCCCGTCGCCCGGCGCGGAGACGTCGAGCAGATGCCCGGTGCTGACCGACGCCGTGGTCGGACCGCCCGGGTCGCTGACGTCCACGACGCGGCGTCCTGCGATGTGCCGCTTGAACGTTCGCGTGGCCTCCATTTCGATTTCCGCCCAGGCCTCTTCGCTGATCGGGGCCAGGTCGCGGTAAAGGTTGTTCATCTACGGAGTTCCTTTCAGGCTGCCGATGCCGAGTGAACCGTCATTGGGCGCGGATTCGACGGGGGTGGCCGGAGTCTCTTCCTGGGGCGCCGAATCCGCCAGTGACGGTGGATCATCGATGAAGTCGGCTGTCGGGGTGAAGAACATGCCGCCGGTAAGGGCTGTCGAGAAATCCAGGATGCGATCGGTGTTTCCGGGTGGGTCGCCGATGAACATGTTGTCCAGCATGCGTTCGGTGACCGCCGGTGTGCGGGAGTAGCCGATGTAATACGTGCCGAACTCGCCCTTGCCCACCTCGCCGAACGGCATGTTGTGCCGCACGATCTTGAGCTCGTTGCCGTCGTCGTCTTCGATGACGTTGAGCGCGAGGTGCGAGTTGGCCGGCTTCACGGCGTCGTCAAGCTCGATGTCGTCGAGTTTTGTGCGGCCGATCACCCGCTCCTGCTCCTCGGTCGACAGCGAGTTCCATGAGTCCATATCGTGCACATATTTCTGCACGTGCACATAGCAGCCGCCCGCGAAGTCAGGATCCTCTTCGCCGATCTGTGTGGCCGACAACGCGATTGGGCCGTCGGGGTTTTCGGTGCCATCGACAAACCCCATCAGGTCGCGGTTGTCGAAGAACTTGAACCCGTGCACCTCGTCGACGACCGTGATCGCTCCGTCCATCGCGTCGACGAGCTTGGCCGCCAACTCGAAGCAGACATCCATCGACTCGGCCCTGATGTGGAACAACAGATCGCCCGGTGTCGACGGCGCTTCATGGCGGCCGCCCCGGATCTCGACGAACGGATGCAGTTCGGCAGGGCGCGGCCCGGAGAACAACAGGTCCCACGCGTCGGAGCCGATGGACGTGATCACCGACAACCGCTTGGTCGGATCGCGGAAGCCGATCGAACGCACCAGCCCGGAGATGTCGGGCAGCGCATCGTGGACGGTTTCCGCGCCGCCCTCATTGATCGTGGCCACCAGGAAGATGGCCGCGGGCGTCAGCGGCGCCAGAACCGGTTGCGGCTGTACAGCGGGCACCGTTGAACCCTAAATCAAGATCGTGGGCAAAGATGGTGAACCATGTCGGCAAGTGCACACGGGTTGTGCGAGTTCATCGACGCATCGCCGTCGCCGTTCCACGTGTGCGTCACCACTGCGGAGCGGCTGCGCGCCGCGGGCTTCCGGGAGCTGGCGGAAAGCGACCCATGGCCGGCGTCGGGCGACTTCTTCACCGTCCGAGCCGGATCTCTGGTGGCGTGGCGGGCCGACGCGGAATCCGGCCTGCCATTTCGCATCGTCGGCGCCCACACAGACAGCCCGAATTTGCGGGTCAAGCAGCATCCGGACCGGTTGGTGTCGGGCTGGCGGGTGGTCGCGCTGCAACCCTATGGCGGGGCCTGGCTGAACTCGTGGCTGGACCGCGACCTCGGTGTCAGCGGCAGGCTGTCGGTGCGCTCGGAAACAAACGACGGAGGCCTCGAGCACCGTCTGGTCCGGGTCGACCAGCCGATCCTGCGGGTGCCTCAGCTGGCCATCCATCTGGCCGAAGACCGCAAGTCGGTCTCACTGGACCCGCAGCGGCACGTCAACGCCGTGTGGGGGGCGGGCAGCGGGCCGCGGTCGTTCCTGGACTACATCGCCGGGCGGGCGGGAGTGGACGCCGACGACGTGCTGGGCTTCGACCTCATGACCCACGACCTGACGCTGTCGGCGTTGGTGGGGGCCGACGGCGAACTGGTCAGCGCCCCGCGACTGGACAACCAGTGCACCTGCTACGCGGGTCTCGAGGCGTTCCTGGCCGCGCCGCCGACAGGTTATCTGCCTGTCCTCGCCCTTTTTGACCACGAGGAAGTCGGCTCGCAGTCGGATCACGGCGCGCAGTCGGAGTTGCTACCGACGGTGCTCGAACGCATCGTGCTCGCAGCGGGCGGCTGCCGCGAGGACTTCCTGCGCCGCCTGCCCGGGTCGATGGTGGCCTCGGGCGATATGGCACACGCCACGCACCCGAACTATCCCGAGCGCCACGAGCCTGCCCACCTCATCGAGGTGAACGCCGGGCCGGTGCTCAAGGTGCAGCCCAACCTGCGCTACGCCACCGACGGCCGCACCGCCGCCGCGTTCGCACTGGCCTGCCAGCAGGCGGGGGTGCCGCTGCAGCGCTACGAGCATCGGGCCGACCTGCCGTGCGGCTCGACGATCGGGCCGATGACCTCGGCGCGCACCGGCATCCCGACCGTGGACGTCGGCGCCGCCCAGCTGGCCATGCACTCTGCGCGCGAGGTGATGGGCGCCGACGACGTGCCCGCATACTCGGCGGCGCTGCGGGCGTTCCTGTCCCCCGGCTGAATCGTCCTAAATCGACGAGGGCTCGACCTGGTCGTAGCGGATGACGTTCTCGACTACGACTCCGTCGCGGCAGCGCACCCTGTCGATTCCGCGGATCGCGAACGGTCCATCCGGTCCGGTGCCGCGCCCGACGTAGTGCAAATAGACCAGCTGCTCGCCGGGAGCGTCTCCGTCGACGGTCGCGCTGTCGACGAGTCGCAACGCCAAATCGGGTGCCGCCGTGACGAGTTCGGCGATCTTGCCGACGTAGGCGTCCCGCCCGCGGACGGGTTCCGGATCACCCTGCCAGTAGCCGACGATGTCCTCGGCGAGAACGTCGCCGACTCGCGACGTGTCGGGGGCAGCCCAGAACGCTGCCCATACCTCGGCGCTGAACTTCGGTTGTGTCTGTGTATCGGTCATGCCACAAGCCTGCGTCGAGTCGGGCGTCCACTCAATTACGTGCCAGGTAATGGCCGATGTGATCCCGATGACTTGTCACCTGGCTCATCTAGGGTCGAGCGCATGGCTCTCAAGACCGAGAACATCACCTTCGACACCACCGACCCCGAGAAGCTCGCCGACTGGTGGGCCCGTGCGCTCGACGGGCAGGTAAACCCCGTCGCGCCACCGTTTTTCATCGTCGTGAGCCGGCCCGACGGTCCAGGCCTGGCCTTCCAGAAGGTCGACGACCCGACGCCGGGAAAGGTGCGGGTACACGTCGACTTCAGCACCTCCGACGTCGAGGCGGAGGTCAAGCGCCTGGTCGGGCTCGGCGCAACCGAGACGGGGAGGCACAACTTCGGCGACTTCGCCTGGGTGGTGCTCGCCGACCCCGACGGCAACGCGTTCTGTGTAGCGCCCACAAGCTGAGAATCTCCGGGCGCGCACAGTAGGCGCGGCTGATCGCTGGAAAGATCGCGGCCTGGGCATTGGGTGCGGGGCGTCTGGAGCGCTGGCGACTCACGGCGCCGATGGTCCTGGTGCTGGCAGGCATCGCGGTCGGGTTCGTCACGCGGGGTGTGCTGGCCGATTCGCTGAACACGGAGACGGCTCAGCACGGCGCCGAAATCGTGCTGGCCGTACTGCTTTTCGTCGACGCCATAGATATCCGGGGCGGCCTGTTCGGCAGCGCGCTCCGCGGTGCGGGCGCTGTTCATCGCCCTGCCGCTGAGCCTGGCTCTGGCCGTTGGTCTTGGGCTGTGGCTGCTGCCGGGGCTGTCGTGGGCGGTGGTGTTGATCATCGCCTGTGTGGTGGTCCCGACGGACTTCGCGGCCGCGGCGTCGATTCTGCGCGACGCGCGGGTGCCCGAACGCGTGCGCGACGTCCTCAACGTGGAGGCCGGCTACAACGACGGCGTCGTCTCGCCGGTGTTCATCTTCGCGCTGGTGCTGGCCGGCGACCGCTCCCATGCCACGACACCGATGGCAGCGCTCGGCTCGGCGGTGCCCCAGGCGGTCCAGGCGATCATCGTCGGTATCGTCGTCGGCGCGGCGCTGGCCCTGCTCACCAACGCCGCCGTGCGGCGCGGCGCGATGACCGACCAGAGCAAGCGACTGATTCTGGTGACGGCGCCCCTGCTGTCCTACGGGCTGAGCCTGGCGATCCACGGCAACGGCTTCGTGTCGGCGTTCGTCTGCGGGATCGCCTTCAACTACCTTCGCCGGTCCCCGACGATCCGCAGCGAGCTCGAGCTGCTCGACGACATCGGCTTCCTGCTGTCGGCGGTGATGTGGTTCGTGTTCGGCGCCGCCTCGGTGCTGGCCCTGACGGCAGGTGTGTCGTGGTCGATGGTGCTCTTCTGCCTGTTGGCGCTGACGCTGGTGCGCATGGTGCCTGTGTTGATCGCGATGCTCGGGTCGACGTTCTCCTGGGTGGAACGGCTGATGCTCGGCTGGCTCGGGCCACGGGGCACCACCTCGATCGTCTTCGGGCTGCTGGCGTTCAACGTGCTGGGCGGCAGCGCCGAGACCGCGGCGTTGATGACCATGGTCATCGCCGTGCTGGGCAGCGTGGTGCTGCACGGGGTCGGCGCGCCCGCCGCCGCACACGCGTACCGACGGTCGCAAACTAGACTGACCGGGTGACCTCGGAGCTCACCCAGATGGTCGATACCGTCGAACACGCCACAGCCACTCCCGACCAACCGCAACCGTTTCGAGAGCTCGGCCTCAAGGACGACGAGTACCAGCGCATCCGCGAGATCCTCGGCAGGCGCCCGACCGACGCCGAGCTGGCGATGTATTCGGTGATGTGGAGCGAGCACTGCAGCTACAAGTCGTCGAAAATGCACCTGCGCTATTTCGGCGAAACCACCACCGAGAAGATGCGCGCGGCGATGCTGGCCGGGATCGGCGAGAACGCGGGCGTTGTCGACATCGGCGACGGCTGGGCCGCCACCTTCAAGGTCGAATCGCACAACCACCCGTCCTACGTCGAGCCGTACCAGGGTGCGGCCACCGGCGTCGGCGGCATCGTCCGGGACATCATGGCGATGGGGGCAAGGCCGGTCGCGGTGATGGACCAGCTGCGGTTCGGCGCCGCTGACGCGCCCGACACCCGGCGCGTCGTCGACGGTGTGGTCCGCGGGATCGGCGGCTACGGAAACTCGTTGGGACTGCCGAATATTGGCGGTGAGACCGTCTTCGACGCCTCCTACGGCGGCAATCCTCTGGTCAACGCGCTGTGCGTCGGAGTGCTGCGCAAGGAGGATCTGCACCTGGCCTTCGCGTCGGGTACCGGCAACAAGATCATCCTGTTCGGCGCGCGCACGGGCCTCGACGGCATCGGCGGCGTTTCGGTGCTGGCGTCGGAGACCTTCGGCGGGGATGAGAGCGGTGCCGGCCGGAAGAAGCTGCCGTCGGTACAGGTCGGCGACCCGTTCATGGAGAAGGTGCTCATCGAGTGCTGCCTCGAGCTGTACGCCGCAGGCCTGGTGATCGGCATCCAGGACCTAGGCGGGGCCGGATTATCCTGCGCCACATCGGAACTCGCGTCTGCTGGCGACGGCGGCATGGCTGTCGAACTGGACAAGGTGCCGCTGCGGGCCGCCAATATGACGCCCGCCGAAATCCTGTCCAGCGAGTCGCAGGAACGGATGTGCGCCGTCGTGTCGCCCGAGAACGTCGACGCGTTCATGGCTGTCTGCGGCAAGTGGGAGGTGCTTGCCACGGTCATCGGCGAGGTCACCGACGGGGACCGGCTCACCGTCACCTGGCACGGCGAGACCGTCGTCGACGTGCCGCCCAGGACCGTCGCACACGAGGGCCCGGTCTACGAACGTCCGGTGCAACGGCCGGACACCCAGGACGCGCTGATCGCCGATGCATCCGAGCGGCTGCCGCGTCCGAAAACCGGTGACGAGCTTCGCGCGACACTGCTTGCGATGGTCGGCAGTCCGCACCTGTGCAGCCGGGCGTTCATCACCGAACAGTACGACCGCTATGTCCGTGGCAACACCGTGCTCGCCGAAAACGCCGACGGTGGGGTGTTGCGCGTCGACGAGTCCACCGGGCGGGGCATCGCGGTGTCCACCGATGCGTCGGGCCGCTACACGCAGCTGGACCCGTACGCGGGCGCGCAGCTGGCGCTGGCCGAGGCCTACCGCAACGTCGCGGTGACAGGGGCTACCCCTGTCGCGGTAACCAACTGCCTGAACTTCGGCTCGCCGGAGGACCCCGGCGTCATGTGGCAGTTCTCCGAGGCCGTCC
Organism: Actinomycetota bacterium; assembly: GCA_046735135.1. Classification (GTDB taxonomy): domain Bacteria; phylum Actinomycetota; class Actinomycetes; order Mycobacteriales; family Mycobacteriaceae; genus Mycobacterium. The sequence continues at coordinate 37,702 of JBKPSU010000054.1, read as the reverse complement.
GTGGTCTGGCGGATGGCTGTGCGGCCCTTGGCATCCCGGTTACGGGCGGCAACGTCAGCTTCTACAACCAGACCGGGACAACGGCGATTCTGCCCACACCGGTCGTCGGCGTGCTTGGGGTCCTGGACGACGTCGGCAGGCGGATTCCGACCGGGCTGGGCACCGAGCAGGGCGAGACGCTGGTCCTCCTCGGTGACACCCGCGACGAGTTCGACGGCTCCATCTGGGCCCAGGTCACCGGCGACCACCTGGGCGGCCGCCCACCGCAGGTCGACCTCGAGCGCGAGAAACTGCTCGCCCAAGTGCTCACAGCGGCGAGCCGCGACGGGCTGGTGTCGGCGGCCCACGACCTGTCCGAAGGCGGGCTGATCCAGGCGGTGGTCGAGGCGGCGCTGACCGGCGAAACCGGTTGCCGCATCCTGATTCCCGAAGGCCAGGATCCATTCGTCACGCTCTTCTCCGAATCCGCAGGGCGTGTCCTCGTTGCCGTACCGCGCAGCGAGGAGAGCCGATTCACGTCCATGTGCGAAGCCCGCGGGCTGCCCGCCACCCGCGTCGGCGTGGTGGACCAAGGCAGTGACGCGATCGAGGTGCAGGGCCAGTTCACGGTGTCACTGGAGGAACTGCGCAGCACGTCGGAGGGCGTGCTGCCCGGGTTGTTCGGGTGAGCGTTCCGACCGACGACATCACCGGCGGACCGGTCGCCGCAACCCACGAGCGCAAGCAACGCCATCCGCTGCTGGTGTGGGCGTGGAGCCTGGTGCACCTCGACTTCGTTGGTATCGCATTCGGCGCGCTGTTCTTCTGCCTGTCGCTGACACCCTCACTGCTGCCGCGTGACTGGCTGTTTCAGGGCTTGATCGGTGGGCTCAATGCCGCCATCGGCTATGGCATCGGTGTGTTCGCCGGGAAAATGGTGCGCCGCTTCGTATTACGGCGGCGCAGGTGGTGGCCGCCGTCGAAGCGGGTGCTGTACTGGCTGAAGGCGGCAACCGTGACGCTGTCGACAGCAGCGAGCCTGGTGATGCTGATTCCCGCGGCGGCGTGGCAGCGCCGAGTGTCGGCGGTGATGGGGATGGAGGGCCCCGGCACCATCGGCTACCTGCGCACCCTGATCATCGCCATGATCGTGACAGGCGTCGGCGTGTCAGTGGCGCGCGTGGTCATCGACCTCATCAAGACGATGGCCCGATACTTCATCCGGCGCTGGCATCTGCACGACGAGGTGGCGCTGTTCATCGGCACCGCGATCGTCGTCGTGCTCGCGATCACCCTGATCAACGGCGTGCTGATCCGCGGCTTCCTGGCGGGAGCCAATCGCGTGTTCCAGCCGCAGAACACCACGACACGGGCGGCCATCACCCAACCGCTCGCTCCTGACCGATCCGGCAGCCCAACGTCTTTCGCGCCTTGGGACACGTTGGGATTCCAGGGCCGCAACTTCGTCGCCACCGGACCGCACGCCGACGAGCTGGCCCGCCTCAACGGCGCGCCTGCCAAGGAGCCCATCCGGGTGTACGCGGGGCTGCAGACCGCCGACACCGATCGGAAGCGGGCCGACATTCTGGTCCGCGAGCTGGACCGCACCCGTGCCTTCGACCGCAAGGTGCTCGTCATCGTCCCGACGACCGGCACCGGGTGGATCAACCCCCTCGCCGCCAGGGCGTTGGAGCTGATGTACAACGGCGACACCGCACTGGTCGGGTCGCAGTACTCCTATCTGCCGAGCTGGATTTCGTTTCTCGGTGACCGGGACAAATCCATCGCATCGGGTCGAACGATGATCGACGCGGTCCACGCGTGGTGGACGCGGTTACCGCCCGACCGGCGCCCCAAGCTGATGCTCTACGGCGAGAGCCTCGGCTCGATGGGGGGCCAGGGTGCGTTCAACTGGCTGCCCGATATCGCGAGGATGGGGTTCTCGTCTGTGCTGTGGGTCGGGCCGCCCAACGCGAGCCCTCTGTGGAAGGCGATCACCATCCGGCGCGACCCGGGTACTCCTGAGGTTCAACCGCGCTACGACAACGGCCGCACCGTCCGCTTCTCACAGGCCAACGGCGCCGACGAGATCGCCGCCGATACCGGTGCACCGTGGGACGGCACGAGGGTCCTGTTCCTGCAACACGCTTCGGATCCGATCGTCTGGTGGTCGGAGGATCTGATGTTCAGCAGGCCTGACTGGCTGAAGGAACCGCCGGGCCGGGACCGGTCGCCGCTGATGCGCTGGTATCCGATCGTCACGTTCTGGCAGGTCGCCGCCGACATGACCAACGCGTCGTCGGTCCCCGGCGGACACGGCCACAACTACGGCGAATACGTTCTCGATGGCTGGGCGGCCGTCGCACCGCCCGACGGCTGGACCGCCGGGGACACCGACCGCATCCGGCGTGCGCTCGAAAAGACCGAGGCCGACGACGGACCCGAGTATTAATGCGCGCCAAGCGGATACAAGCGCTCGCCCTTGCGGTGGCGTTGGTCGGCTGGAACGGGCTCGTCACCCCGCGGATGCCGGCACGCTGGCATATCGTCGTGAATGCGGCGCTCGGCGCCCTGCTCGTCGCGGCGACCCGTGCGCCGCTTGGCCTGCGCCCACCCGCGCTGTGGTCAGGGCTGCGCGTCGGGTTGGCCGCGTCCGCGCCGGTGGTCCTCGGTGTTGCCGCGTCGACGGCGGTGTCACCGGTCCGGGTGGCGATGGCCGGACGTGACCTGCCCGGCCCGCAGGGGCGTTGGCTGCTGCTGCGCATCCCGGTCGGCACGGTGTGGTCGGAGGAAGCGGCGTTTCGCGCGGCGCTGGGCACCGTCGCCGCCGATGCGTTCGGCCCGACGGCAGGACGGCTGCTGCAGTCCCTGGCGTTCGGGCTGTCTCACATCGCCGATGCCCGCGGCGCCGGTGAGCCGGTGACACGAACCGTGGTGGTCACCGGCATCGCCGGCTGGATGTTCGGCCGGCTCTACGAGCGGTCCGGCAGCCTGGCCGCCCCGATGCTGGCGCACCTGACGATCAACGAAGCGGGTGCGGTCGCGGCGCTGGCGGTTCAGGGCGCTTCACGGCCCACGCCGCCGCAGCCGCGAGGATGACGGCGGCGACACCAACCGGCCACCAACCCTCCGCAAGGCCCTTCAATATGACGACTGCCGCCACCACCACCCCCGCCACCGCGAACAGCACCCAGGCGGCGGTGCTGGAATCGTCCAACCGTGAATTCGCTTGTGCGGCAAGCAAGTAAACCACGAGCAGAAGCAAGCCTCCGACACCCCACAGTTTCGACCCCGCGTCGGCCCAGCCGCCGGCCACCAACGCCGCCACCACCGTCGCCGCGACCCCCGCCGCCACCAACGGCAACACGCCGGGCCCGCGCGCCGACCGGACGACGCGCGCCGCCCCCCAGATCAGCACGAGCAGAGCGGCGACCGCTTGCGCCATCGTGGCGGCGAGTAGCAGCCAGAAGCCACTGGCGAAGCCGAACATCGCCGTCGCGACCTGCGTGAGATCACCGGCGTTGTAACGAAAGTCGCCGGTGGTGGCCATGTTGGTCGCCACCCAGGCCAATGTCGCACACAGCACCACGAGTGCCATCGCGTACCCGAGCGGCCTGCCGACCGATCGCAATCGATGACTGGCGACGGTGGGGATCTCGAAGCCCGCGAAGGCGATGGCGAGTGAAACCACAAGTGCCGCCGGACCCCACTCGGTCGGTGCCGCGGTCGCACCCATCTCGAACATCGGTTGGATCGGCGCGGCGCCGGACGCCACCTTGGCGATCACCGCCAACGAAACATAGAAGAACACCAGCAACCCGAACACCGCCAGCGCCGTCACCACAGGCGCCAGCACTCTGGTCGGCATGGCGCCAACACCGACGGAGGCGATCGCCACAACAGCCACCGCCAGCGCGGCCTGCGACCACTCGGGAAACGTGACTTCCGGGCTGCTCAGCCAGATCAACGCGATCGACGCGACAGTCCTCGCTGCGTACGCGGCGATCAGCACATAGGCGGCGAATTGAATGACAGATACCGCGCGGGCAGGCGCGGTGCCGGGAACGGATGCGATGAGTTCGGCCGTCGTCCGCGATTCGGGGGCACGCCCATGGAGTCGATGCAGCGCCCAGATCACCCCGATCGACAACACACCGAACACGAGCGCGCCTGATCCGATCAAGACGTGGCCGACGAGCACCGCCAGCGACAAGCCGGCGGCCTGCCACGTCGGAATCGGCATGCAAGCAGTGTGCAGCAGCGCCGCTACGGGTTGATGGTGTTCTCGCCGAACTGCCTGCCCCAGACGTAGTCCGAGACCAGCGGCGTCGCGAGCTCCAAATGGTTGTACGGCGCGATGCTGATTCCGGTGTCCATCACCAGATACGGGAACGGATAGAGGAACCTGGTCACCTTCTGCCAGCAGCCGGGAGCGCCCTCCGGGCCGCCGTGGGCGTTCACGCGCGGCAGGTTGTCCGGGTAGACGAACGGGTTGCCCGGCAACAGGATCGTCCCGAACGCGCGCAACGCGTAGCCATTCTCGCCGCCGAGAACCTTGGAGAATCTGGGCAGTGTCTCGGCGTAGTTGCGGGTGGTGCAGAAGATCATGGCGCGGTAGTCGTCGAGCAGTTTGGTGGTTGGAAGCAGATCCTCGGCGCCGCGCACGAGATACGGGGCGCCGCGTTCGAGGCTGTCGGCGGCCGTGTTGCCGAACCCGATCGACGCCATCAGCGCAGTGTCGATGTTCTCCTGCTGCTCGTTGAACGTCGCAGCGGAGGTCGCCGCGTTGTCCAGGCCGTCCCACAGATCGGGGGAGGCGTCGGAATACACGTCGGCGAGGGCGGCGACCGCTTGCGTGTCGGCGCGAATCTGCGGCATCCGGGGGTTCAGATCGTCCATGATCCGGTTCGCGTTCTCGAGTGAGTCCCCGAACCGCTCGCCGAGGCCGGAGAACGCCTGCGCCGTCGCGGTCAACGTGGCATTGAGCCTGATCGGATCGACATGCTCGGAGAGCAACATCACCGTCTCGAACAGGGTGTTGAACTCCGTCGTCACCGAAGACGCCTCGATGACGTCGCTGCTCGAAATCCGTTGCGGCGAAGGATCTTTGGGTGAGCTCAGTGAAATGTACTTGTTGCCGAACACCGTCGTGGCCCTGACATCGGCGATCACGTTGACCGGAATCTGCTGGACATACCGTGGTTTGACGTTCAGCGTCAGCTTGGCCTCGGCCGCACCGCCGACGTTCACGTGCTCGACGGCCGCCACCTTGCCGATCTCCACCCCGTTGTAAGTCACCTTCGAGCCGGGATCGACCACCAGCCCAGCGCGCGGCGACATCACTGTCAGATGGACTTTGCGCCCCACGTCACCGCGGAACTCCAAGTAAACGAAAGTCGCCGCCACCGCAACGAGCACAAGGAAGACCGCCCCCGCCGCCTTGTAGGGCGGGTCATGGCGGTCGACAAACACCTTGAGACACTAAGGTATGCCCGGCCGTCGCACCGTTGATCCGGGGAAGACGCGTGCCGCCGTTCTCGCGATCGCCGACTGGCTGCGGGACGAGAAACGGCCTGCGCCTGAGCGATCCGCGCTCGCGGAAGCGGTTCGGCTCACCGCCCGCACGCTCGCCGCGACGGCTCCCGGCGCGAGCGTCGAGGTTCGCGTGCCGCCGTTCGTTGCCGTGCAATGCATTCCGGGACCAAGGCACACGCGCGGCACCCCGCCCAATGTCGTCGAGACCGACCCGCGTACATGGCTGCTGCTTGCCACCGGTCTGCGAACCGTGGCCGACGCGGCGGCCGGCGGCGCGCTGCAGCTCTCCGGTGCCCGAGCCCCCGAGGTCGCCACGGTCCTGCCGGTCGTTCCGCTCGAGGGTTGACCCGCCGACGTCGGGAATCTGAACAGACCCTCGGGTCGTTGAAGTAGCGGGCGACATGAGCGCCCACGATTCCGTGATTAACGCGTGATGACCGTAGACTGAACACGTCACCCACCGCCCTATGGGAGCAGCCTTATCGTGACCGTCGAGCAAACGGAGAACGAGCCAAAAGAAGAGTGCGGCGTATTCGGCGTGTGGGCGCCGGGCGAGGAAGTCGCCAAGCTCACGTATTACGGCCTCTACGCCCTCCAACACCGAGGTCAGGAAGCCGCAGGCATCGCAGTCGCCGACGGTTCGCAGGTGCTGGTGTTCAAGGACCTGGGCCTGGTCAGCCAGGTCTTCGACGAGCAAACTTTGGGCGCCATGGAGGGCCACGTCGCCATCGGGCACTGCCGCTACTCCACCACCGGATCCACCACATGGGAGAACGCCCAGCCTGTGTTCCGCAACACAGCCGCGGGCACCGGCGTCGCGCTCGGACACAACGGAAATCTCGTCAACGCGACGGAACTGGCGGCCCGCGCCCGCGAAGCGGGGCTGATCAACACCCGCGGCGGATCCGTGGCAACCACTGACTCCGACATCCTCGGCGCGCTGCTGGCGCACGGCGCCGCGGATTCCTCGCTGGAGCAGGCCGCGCTCGAACTGCTTCCGACGGTGCGCGGCGCGTTCTGCCTGACGTTCATGGACGAGAACACCCTGTATGCGGCTCGCGACGCCTACGGTGTGCGTCCGCTGTCGCTGGGCCGACTCGACCGCGGCTGGGTGGTCGCCTCCGAAACCGCGGCGCTGGACATCGTCGGCGCCTCCTTCGTCCGCGACATCGAACCCGGCGAGCTGCTGGCCATCGACGCCGACGGCGTTCGCTCCAGCCGGTTCGCACCGCCTTCGCCGAAGGGCTGCGTGTTCGAGTACGTCTACCTGGCCCGTCCCGACAGCACGATCGGCGGCCGCTCCGTGCACAAGACGCGGGTCGACATCGGGCGCAGGCTGGCCCAGGAGAAACCCGTCGACGCGGACCTGGTGATCGGCGTGCCCGAATCCGGCACCCCCGCCGCGGTCGGCTACGCGCAGGAGTCGGGCATTCCGTTCGGGCAGGGCCTGACGAAGAACGCCTATGTCGGCCGCACGTTCATCCAGCCGTCGCAGACCATCCGTCAGCTGGGTATCCGGCTGAAGCTCAACCCGCTGCGCGAGGTGATCCGGGGCAAGCGGCTGATCGTCGTCGACGACTCCATCGTCCGCGGCAACACGCAGCGCGCCCTGGTCCGGATGCTGCGGGAGGCGGGCGCCGTCGAGGTGCATGTGCGAATCGCTTCGCCGCCGGTGAGGTGGCCGTGCTTCTACGGCATCGACTTCGCGACACCGGCGGAGCTGATCGCGAACGCCGTCGAGAACGAAGAGGAGATGGTCGAGGCCGTCCGGCACGGCATCGGCGCCGACACGCTCGGCTACATCTCGCAGCAGGCCATGATCGCGGCCACCGAACAGCCCGCGTCCCGGCTGTGCACCGCCTGCTTCGACGGGAAGTACCCCATCGAGCTGCCCGGTGAGACGGCGTTGGGCAAGAACGTCATCGAGCACATGCTCGCGACCGCCGCGCGCAGCGGAATGCCGATTCAATCCGAGAACGACAACGCCTCGGCACTGCGTCGGCCCTGACGCCAGCGTTCAATCGCCTGCTGTGTGACCAAAAGACTTCGGTCGAAGCTTCGGTCCACCGCCTGGCGCGATGTTCCGCTTTCGGAACTCGGCAACACACCGCTGGACGACATCGGGCAGCGTTTCCGCGCAACGCAGAAGTACGCGACGGACCACGATTTCGTCGGCGGCTTTCCCAACTTCTTCGAAGCGGACCACGGTCGGGGCGTCGTGTGCGGGACGATTCTGCTCTCGAGCAAGGGTGCAGAATGGCGCGACGTCAAGATCGGGTAAATCGTCAACTGAGGTCTGGCAAATGAAACCTATTGCGGCACAGCTGAACTGAACCTCAATAGGTGCCGCCTGCCACCGCTGGATGCGGTGCCGTCCTGCCGCAAGGCCTGGACCACCGCATCGCGGTAGCCGGTCAAGCCGCCCTCCGGCGGCGCGATGACGGCGTCGACATCGTGATTGAGCATCACCGCATCGCACTCCAACGACTCCACGAGCGGACGCGCCAGGCCCGATGGAATGGGCGTCACCAGACCCACCCACCAACTCGCGATCGACGGGGTCAAGAACGGCAACACGACGATCAGCCTGCGCCGCAGTCCCGCGACGTCGGCGTAGACCTGCATGGCATCGCCGTACTCCATCACGTCGGGGCCACCGATATCCCACGTGCGCGACGTCGGCATCTCGGCCGTGGCGGCCCCGGCCAGGTAGTGCAGAACGTCGTCGATCGAGATCGGCTGGATCTTGTTGCGCACCCACTTCGGCGTCGTCATCGCGGGAAGCCGGTCGGTCAGGTGGCGGATCATCTCGAAAGACGCGGACCCCGAGCCGATCACGATCCCCGCCTGCAGCACCACGGTCTCGATACCCGAGTCGACGAGGATCTCGCCGACCTCGGTTCGCGACGCCAGGTGCCGCGACAGCGGCGTGCCCTCCGGGTGCAGACCGCTGAGGTACACCAGTCGACGCACCCCCGCCCGGCGCGCCGCTTCGACCACGTTGCGTGCCGACCGGTTCTCCTCGGCGACGAAATCCTTCGACGTCCCCATCGAGTGCACCAGGTAGTAGACGACGTCGGCGCCGTCGAAGGCTTGGGTCAACGATTCGGGCTTGGTCAGGTCACCGCGGACGACTTCGACATCGTCGCGCCAGTCCACGTCGGCCAGCTTGTCGGGGTTGCGTGCCATGGCCCGCACCTCGAGGCCCGCCTCGAGCAATCGCGTTACCAATAGGCCGCCGATGTACCCGGTTGCGCCCGTGACCAGGCAGCGAATCTGCGCAGGCACAAACCCTCCATCCGTCTAGGCCCCCGTGAAGTATTCGGAGCCGGTAGACGGGCGGATGACCGTTTCCGGGGTCAGGCAAACCCGCAACCGGGATCTGGTGCGTCGTCGGACAGCGGCGCCCCGGCGGGGTCGATGTAGAGAACCTGCAGAACCAGGGGCTCCGGCCCGAGATTGCGGCCGATGTGCACGTAGCCCGGCCCGCCCTTCTCGGCGATGCTCTGACCGGTCGTGTAGGTGCCGTCGAGCGTGCAGTCGGACCGGTAGTGCGTCAGGACCCCCTCCTTGACGACGCCCAGCAGTTCGCCGTCGTGCGAATGCCAGCCGGTGCTGCCGCCGGGGGCGATGGTGATCTCACGAAAGATGTAGTCCTTGCCGTCGTCGGACGTTTGCCATATGACCCTGCCGTCCGTGTCCCGCGCGGGGGTGGCGGTCGCGGCGGGTGGCAGGGCAGTCGATACGGCCGCGATTGCGGCGGCGGCCAGCGCAAACGAGCGTAGATAGGTCATGGTGGCCCACGTTGTCATGCCGTGCCCGATCGCGCCGGGCGTGGGACAGAAAACGCACAATGTACGACGCGTACCGTGCGCCCTCCCAGCCCGGTAGATTTGGTCGCGATGACCGATCGCGCCGCACAGCACGGCATCTCATACGCATCGGCCGGGGTGGACATCGAAGCCGGTGACCGCGCCGTCGAACTCTTCAAACCATGGGCGAGCAAGGCGAGCAGACCCGAGGTACGCGGCGGCCTCGGCGGGTTCGCGGGGCTGTTCGCGCTGCGCGGCGGCTACCGCGAGCCGGTGCTTGCCGCCTCGACCGACGGCGTCGGCACCAAGCTCGCCATCGCCCAGGCCATGGACAAGCACGACACCGTCGGGCTCGACCTCGTCGCCATGGTCGTCGACGACCTCGTGGTGTGCGGCGCCGAGCCGCTGTTCCTGCAGGACTACATCGCCGTCGGGCGCACCGTGCCGGAGCGGGTCAGCCAATTGGTCGCAGGCATCGCCAACGGGTGCGTCATGGCCGGCTGCGCGCTGCTCGGCGGCGAGACCGCAGAGCATCCCGGGCTGATGGCACCCGATCACTACGACATCTCCGCGACCGGCGTCGGCGTGGTCGAGGCCGATGACGTGCTCGGACCCGACCGGGTCAAGCCGGGCGACGTGATCATCGGCATGGGTTCTACCGGCCTGCACTCAAACGGCTACTCGCTGGCGCGCAAGGTGCTACTGGAGATCGACCGGATGAACCTGGCGGGCCACGTCGAGGAGTTCGGCCGCACGCTCGGTGACGAGCTGCTCGAACCGACGCGTATCTACGCCAAGGACTGCCTGGCGCTGGCCGCCGAAACGCAGGTCCGCACGTTCTGCCACGTCACCGGCGGCGGCCTGGCAGGCAATCTGGACCGGGTCATCCCGCCGGGACTGAGCGCCGAGCTGGATCGCGGCACATGGACGCCGGCCCCGGTGTTCGGCATGATCGCCCAGCGGGGCCGCATCGAGCGCGCCGAGATGGAGAAGACGTTCAACATGGGTGTCGGCATGGTCGCGGTCGTCGCGCCAGAAGACACCGACCGTGCGCTGGCGATCCTCACCGCGCGGCATCTGAACTGCTGGATCGTGGGAACCGTCAAGAAGGGCAGCAAGGACGGGCCACGCGCTCAGCTCGTGGGTCAACACCCACGGTTCTGAGAAGAATTCGGACTAGCGGCGCCAGTCGTCCTCGTCGGTCCAGCCGTTGTCGGCACCGTTCAGATCGTCGTCTGGCTCGGTGGCGTCCGACCCGGCCAGCTCTTGCTGAAGCCGCTGGAAGTCGGTCTGCGGTGAGCTGTATTTGAGCTCACGAGCAACCTTGGTCTGCTTTGCCTTCGCCCGGCCGCGGCCCATGGGGGGACCCCCTCGCGCAATAACGGAGCGGCCCAATTAGAAGGCGGCTCCGATCTGTGTGTGTTTATTGTCCTGCCAACACTTTACCGTGCCCGGCTCCGCTCCGCTGGCAGGGCCTGGTGAGCGCGCATGAACTCAGCGCGTGCCGCCCCGCAGGCGTTCGACCGCCAGCCGGCCCGCCCCGACGCCATCAGCGGCCGGGATCGAGTCGGCGTCGATCGCGGCGGTGACCTCGACCTCGCCTCCGGTGATCAGCGCGGTGTCCGCGGGCAGGCCTCGCTTGAGCAGCGCGAGGGCGATCGGGCCGAGATCCACGTGGTCGACGACGGTACCGAGGCGCCCGACAGTGCGGCCGCCGGCCTGCACCGGATCACCCGTAGACGGCCGGTCCGTCGACCCGTCGAGATGCAGCAGAACCAGCATGCGAGGCGGTTTTCCCAGGTTGTGGACGCGCGCGACGGTCTCCTGGCCGCGGTAGCAGCCCTTGTCCAGGTGTACCGCGCTGTCGATCCAACCCGCCTCGTGCGGGATGGTGCGCTCGTCGGTGTCGACGCCCAGCCGTGGGCGCAGCGCCGCCACCCGGTGTGCCTCGTAGGCCCACACGCCGGCCGGTCGCACGCCCGCCGAGGTCAGCCGGTCCAGCCAGTCGGTGGTCTGCGCCCTTGGCACCACCAGGCCCAGTTCGACGCCCGGTGAGTCGACGCGCCGTACGAAGCCACCTTCGGCGAGCGGCGCCGCCGTGTTTTCAGCCGGTAGCGAATCGATGCCGAGCGCGTCCAGCACCGCCGGGTCGGCCAGCCGCGGGCCGAACAGCGACAGCACGGCCAAATCGGCGGGCTCGATCTTGACGTCTGACCAGAACACCATCTTGCGCAGGTAGGCCAGCAAGGGCTCGCCGCGCCACGGTTCGGTGTCGATATAGGTGACATCGCCGAGCTCGGTCTGGATCCAGTGATCTTCAACACGACCCTGGCCGTCGAGGCTCAGATTCTGAGTGACGGTGCCGTCGGGCAGTTCGCTGACGTGCTGAGTAGAGATGCTGTGCAACCAGCTCTTCCGATCGCCGCCCGTCAAGGTGAGCACCGCCCGATGCGAGCGGTCGACCACCACCGCCGCGTCGTCGGCGGCACGCTGCTCGCCGAGCGGGTCGCCGTAGTGCCAGACGGCGCCGGCGTCGGGACCTGCCTCAGGGGCGGGAACTGCTGTCATGGCCTCAACTTTACGGCGCTACGCTTCTTGGCCATGGCGGGCGAACCCGGGGTTGTGGTCACGCTCGACGGGCAATTGCAGGATCTGCGGACACCGCTGCTGCACGCCGACGATCTGGCCGCCGTCCGGGGGGACGGCATCTTCGAGTCGCTCCTTGTGCGCGACGGCCGGCCGTGTCTGCTCGAGTCCCATCTGGCTCGGCTGACCCAGTCGGCGCGGCTGATGGATCTGCCGGTGCCCGACCTGCCTCGCTGGCGCGCCGCGGTCGCCACCGCTGCTGCGAACTGGACAGAGCGCGGTGGCCAGGAAGGTGTGCTGCGGCTGATCTACAGCCGGGGTCGCGAAGGCGGCTCGGAGCCGACGGCATACGCGATGATCGGTGCGGTGCCCGCCAGGGTCGCCTCGGTGCGTCGTGACGGGTTGGCGGCACTGACTCTCGCCAGGGGACTGCCCGCCGACGGAACCGCGGAGATGCCGTGGCTGCTGGCCGGGGCCAAGACGTTGTCCTACGCGGTGAACATGGCGGCGCTGCGCCATGCCGAGCGCCAGGGTGCCGGCGACGTGGTGTTCGTCAGCTCCGACGGCTACGTGCTGGAAGGCCCGCGGTCGACGGTGGTAATCGCCACCGAAAGCGAGGACGGCGCGCGACGTCCATATCTTCTGACCCCGCCGCCGTGGTACCCCATCCTGCGCGGCACCACCCAGCAGGCCTTGTTCGAGGTCGCCCGTAACAAAGGGTACGACTGCGACTACCGAGCATTGCGGCCCGCTGATCTTCTTGCGGCTCAGGGCGTTTGGCTGATTTCCAGCATCACGCTCGCGGCGCGGGTGCACACTCTCGACGGCAAGCCGTTGCGACCGGCACCCATCGCCGCCGAGCTCAGCGAACTCGTCGACGCCGCGATCATCAGCGACCGCTGACTGCGGTTCAACCGACCAATCAGCGCGTGCCGTTGTCCGGCGCGACCGGAAGCCCGGGGCAGAGTTCGGTATATCGGATGTCGGGTGCCATCCAGTCGTGGAAGATCGTCGCAATTATCGGCCCTGAATTAATTAACGGTGCAGTCCCGAAATTCGGCGAATCCTTCACTCGCATTTCGCAAATGGCCTCAAATGCCGATGCAGTGCGGTGTACCGTTTGCATTGCAATTTCGCAGACACCGGGGAGGAATCTGATGCGCAGAATCGGCATGGCTCTTGCAATCGTCGCGATGATGTCAGGCTCGGTGGCCACCGCGCAGACGGCGTACGCGGCGCAGAGCACCAATGACACGATTGTGTACACCCCGCCCTCCGCGCCGAGGGCCCCGGGGGTGCACATGCTCGATTGCCGCGGAACGACCGGCAACATGGGCTGCGGACCCGGCTGGATCTGGCGCGACGGCTGGCGCGGCTGGGCCTGCTATCCCTGCTGACAACGACCGATTGGGGGAAGCCATTATGAATGTACGCACAATGGCCGGCGGATTCGTGGCGGCCACGGCAGTGGCGGTCGGCGTGGCCGTTGGTGGTTTCGGTTATGCCGCAGCGCAACCCGGCGATTTCAGCACGCTACCGGTGGATCCGAACCTGATCACCGATTCGCAGGCCTACAGCGCAGCGCCGCCGGTCTTCAACCCGAACGGGCAACCGGGCATCGAAACCTTCTACACCCACCGCGACGGTAGTCGGACGATCGCCAGCACCATCCTCGTCCTGCCAGATGCACAGGCGGCCACCGCCGCGTTGGATGGCGCTCGCGCTCAACTGGCAGGCAAGGTCGCCAACGGCAAGTCGCAGCCCGCGGCCGTCGGTTCGGGCGGAACCATGCTCACCGGGATGTCGCCGGACGGGTCCAAGTCGGTGACCATCCTGTCCTTCGCTGAAGGCAATACCGCGGCGACCATCGAATTCGACGGTGCGCCAAAAGATCCCGTGCCGTCAGACCTGGTGCTGGAGCTCGGCCAGAAGCAGGACACCGCGATCCGGGACTGGCAAGCAGTCTAGTGCGGCTTGCGGCCCCAGACGGCCTGTGTCAGTTGGGCCCGATAGGTGAAGGTCGGGTCCTCGTAGGCGCGCCTCATCTCGGCGACCTCCCACTCGCTGAGGATGCCGCTGGCGATGACGGCGTCGTCGATGCGTTGCCACGTCTTGATCCACATGCGCGAAAACGGGTCACCACCGTGGAAGACGCGTGCGACGCCCTCGTTGGCGATGTCGGTGAGGCCGCACGCCTCGATGTATTGCAGCAGCACCTTGCCGAAGCGCAGGTCGGTAATGGTTGCCGCCGAGGCGAATTCGACACGTTTGCGATAACACGTATCGAATACGAGCGATAGCGGATGTGTGAAATCGGCGGATCCGGCGACATCGTTGTCGGGCTCTTCGGCGACAAGCCAGCCGCCCGGCCGCAATGCCGCAACCATGCGCCGCAGGGCGTCGGCCGGATCGTCGAGGTGCATCAGCAGGAACCGACTGTGGACGAGGTCATAGGACTCGCGCTCGAGATCATCGACAGTGATGTCACAGCGGCGCACCTCGATATTGGCTTCCGATAGGTCGCCGAGGTACTTCGGGTTGATGTCGGCGGCGACCACCCGCCCCGTCGGGCCCACCCGATCGGAGAGCCATCGCACCAGCGCGCCGGCACCAGCGCCGACCTCCAAGCATCGCCAGCCCGGGCCGACGCCGACGGCATCGAGATAGCGGTGGGTGTCCGGATCGCACTGATCCTCCAGGAGGCGCAGCCGTACAAGCTCGTCCTGCGATTCCGCGGCTGCGGCGAAGTAGTGGCCCAGAGGCATCTGACACTCCTCGCGATCAGGGTTCGGTCAGCGAAAGGATCCTGCTGGTATGCAGCATTCGGGGCAAGAGTAGCTGCTACGCCCAGTCGGCGACCGAATCGTCCTCGCGATCGATGAAGTTTGTCTTGGCCTTCTGGGGCATGAGACGACGGTTCGGGCCGTCACTCGCGGCACTGCTTCTTGTGGTCGCGTTGCTTCAGGCATGCGGGAATTCGAACGCGCCGCCTGCCCCGGCCGCAGGTTCCGGTGACACCTCGTTCCGGCAGCTCGCGGCTGAGATCCTCGACCACACCTACAAAGCTGATCCGTCAACGGCGACCAGCCTGGGCATCCACAAGTACGACGACACGATTTCGGACCTGTCGGCGGCGTCGTTCGAAGCCGATTCCGATGCCACCAAGGCCTTCAGCTCCCGGCTCGATGATGTTGACGCGCAAGCGCTTTCGTCCGAAGCCGCGCTGGATCACCAGCGACGCCTTTGTGATGATCTCGCGAAACTTCGCGCCACCCGAGCAGCGCCTCAAGTCGCTGACGAGCCGGCTGAAGCTGATGCCGAACGTGCTGGCGCAGGGACGCAAGAACCTCGACAACCCGCCGCGGGTCTACACCGAGATCGCCATCGACCAGATCGACGGCAACCGCACCTTCTTCGAGAGCGACGTTCCTGCGGCGTTCGCCGGCGTGAAGGACACCGCGTTGGTCGCCGACTTCAAGAAGGCTGACGACGCCGTCATCGCCGCGCTCGACGATTACAAGAAATGGCTGGAGAGCGACCTGCTGCCCCGGTCCAACGGGTCGTTCGCCCTCGGCGCGGACACATACGCGAAGCTGCTCGACGCCAGCGAAATGATCAACACCCCGCTCCCGTACTTGCTGTCGGTCTTCGAGGCAGACCTCAAGCGCAACCAGCAGGCCCTCGCCGACGCGGCGCGACAAATCGACCCGACCAAGACGCCGGAGGAGGTGCTGGCCGACGCGAAGAAGGACTTCCCGCCCGCCTCGCAACTGCTGGGCGTCGTGCAGAACAACCTCGACACCTTGGCACAGTTCGTCCGCGACAAGAAGATCATCGACCTGCCGCCGGACGCTCACCCGCCCGTGTCGTGGAGACGCCGCCGTTCCTGCGCGCGACGACGTCGGCTTCGATGGACACCCCCGGCCCTTTCGAGAAGGTGGCCACAGAGGCGTACTTCACCGTCACGCTGCCCGATCCGACGTGGCCGAAAGAGGAACAGGACGCCCTTCTGTCGTTCTGGTACCGGCCGCAGGTCAGCAACATCTCCGTGCACGAGGTATGGCCGGGCCACTACGTGCAGTTCCTCTGGGCCAAAGACTTTCCCTCCGACGTGCGCGAGGTCTTCAGCGTCGCAAGCGATTTCGAGTGATGGGCGCACTACTGCGAGCAGATGATGCTCGATGAGGGCCTGCACGCCGGCGATCCGAGCTATCGGCTCGCCGAGTTGCACCTCGCCCTGCTTCGTGATGTTCGCTTCATCGCAAGCATCAAGATGCATACGCAGGGCATGACGATCGAACAGACGCAGGAGCTGTTCGCCAAGGACGCCTACCAGTCCGGGCCGATCGCGGAGTCGGAGGCGAGGCGCGGAACGTCGGACCCGCTGTACGGCTATTACACGATGGGCAAGCTGATGATCCTCAAGCTGCGCGAGGACTACAAAGCGAAAGAGGGCGACGCGTACTCGCTGAAGGACTTCCACGACGCGTTCATCAAGTTGGGACCGATTCCTTTGCCGCTCGTCCGCAAGGCGATGTTGGGAGACGTCGGCAAGCTGTTCTAACGCGCGTCGAACAGCGGGCGGCTATTGGTGCAAAACGCGGCTGGGTTGCGACGTCGCGCGTAGCGTCAGCACTCGCGGTCCAGCCCCACAGGTTCTTCACATCGACATCGGAGGCGGTAAATGCGATCACTCGCTGTCGTTGTCGCCGTGATCGCGACGATCTTCGCCGCCGGCTGCGGTAGCACCACATCCGACAAAGAATCGACGACGACGGCCGCGACTTCGGTGTCGGCGGCGACAACGGCTCTGCAAACGGGACCCGGCACTGCCACGAAGGCGCCCGCCGGCCAGGCGCCTGCCGCAGGCCCAGTAGCGCCCGCCAACCCGGCACCGCCGGCGCCCGGCCCCGGACCGGGCTTCAACACTGACTTCGGTGGCACCTGCGAAGGGCAGGAGGTCTGCCAGCCGGCGGCGCCTGCACCGGGCGGCAACACCGACTTCGGTGGCACCTGCGAGGGGCAAGAGCACTGCCCGGCCGCGCCGCCCCCGCCGGACCCCGGCGGACCGGGGCCCGGTTTCAACACCGACTTCGGAGGCACATGTGAGGGTCAGGAGCATTGCCCGGCCGGCTGATGTCGCTGCGGAATATTAATCGCTCGCAGCCCTTTTGGGGCGGTGGTAGCCTCGCCCGTACACAGGGAAGGAGGTGGTCCGACAAATTGATTGACTTATGGACATGTGAGGTGGCTGCGAGCTAGCAGCGCCAGGGGATCACCTGCTAGCGCGCTGGCGAATTCCCCGCAGTCACCCGGCCCCCGAGCCCCCCGGTTTTGTCCAACCATGGAACAGCGGCTCGGGGGCCGATCCATGTCTGGGGCGACAAAACGCTATGTGCCTGTCGTGAAACCGGTGCTCGGCTAGCCGGCGTCGGGTCCCGGCGCCAGCGACGCGCAGGCCTGGGTGGCCTTGTGCCAGGTGTTCTCGTCGGTGCCCGGCGGGGGTTCGGCAACGGGTCCGGGCGGTGCCGAAACACGGTGCTCGTGAAGGCAATTCGCATATGCGCCGTGCCCGCTCGTCGGCGACGGCGTCGAAGACTGCTCGGGTGGGGCTCCCTTCGACGAACACCCCGCGACCATCACCGCCGCGGCGATCACTGCGGCCCAGCCGGCTTTGCGCATCAGCCGGCGAACCTCGTCAGTCGTGCCGACAGGTGCGGAACCAGGCCGCCGTCGGCGTCGACGCGCTCCTCCACGTAAGCCAAATCGCCGCCCTCGACAATGCCGTACAACCGTTTTGCGCCACCGACGAGCAGGCCGGACTTGCTGCGGGCCAATGCGTCGGTGACCAACTCCCATGACGACTGGTTGAGCGGCCGTCCGTAGAACAGTTCGACGTAGCCGGCCGAATGGGCCAGCAACAACTCGATGGCCTGGGACTCCGACGGATCATTCGGGTCGTTGACGAACCGCCAGAAGCCTGACTCGCGGAGTCCCCGCTCGTCGTACTCGCCGGATTCGGTCAACCGCCAGGATCGCGCCTCCCAGATCAGATAGTCGCCGCCGTCGTGGGACACCACGATCTGCTGGCCGAATCGGTAGTCGCCGTGGGCGCCGCGGCCCTCACCCTCGCCGCGCCACACTCCGACCAGCGGCAGCAGTGCGAGCAGGGCGTCGTGGAGATCGGCCCCTTCGCGCAGGTTCGCGGTGTCGGGCGGCGCAGGCAGATCGGAGAACACCGGAATGTTACGGGCGGCAGTCGTCTTGGCCCGTTCGGCCGCGGCGGCAACCGCCCGGTCGCCTGAACCGCCGGCGACAGGGCCCTTGTCAGAAGTCACGATTCGTCAGTGATGAGCCGATAGAGCGCGTACAGCGCGAACCAGGTGATGACCACAACGGTCGCCACGAGCAGGATCTCGAAGAACAACACCACGGCCGCAAGTCTAGTCCGCGGCCGGGTGCCGCTTCGCACCTACGCGCGTCTGGGTGGCGCAGCTGCTCGGCGCGTGCCGCGCCTACGCGACCTTGACGTCGACCTCGTGGATGCCTGCGCCCGACGGTGCCACGCTGGCGTCGCCGTTGCCCGCGGGCGACAGCGCACGCAGCGTCCACGTGCCGGGGGCCGCGAAGAACCGGAAGTCGCCGGTGGCCGACGCGACGACCTCGGCGGTGAACTCGTCGGAGGAGTCAAGCAGGCGCACGAACGCGCCACCGACGGTCTGACCGGAGCCGTCGACGACGCGACCGGTGATCACCGTCTCCTTCTCCAGGTCAACGCCGGCCGGCAGCGTGTGTCCTTGCTTCGGTGCAGAGCACATATCAACTTCCCAACTCAATCGGGGCACCCACCAGGGAGCCGTATTCCGTCCAACTGCCGTCGTAGTTCTTGACGTTCTTGTGTCCCAACAGTTCCTGCAGCACGAACCAGGTGTGCGACGAGCGCTCACCGATCCGGCAGTAGGCGATGGTTTCCTTCTCGCCGTCCAGCCCGGCCTCGGCGTAGAGCTTGGCGAGGTCGTCGTCCGACTTGAAGGTGCCGTCCTCGTTGGCCGCCTTGCTCCACGGAACATTGATGGCGCCGGGGATGTGCCCCGGACGCTGGCTCTGCTCCTGCGGCAGATGGGCAGGCGCGAGGATCTTGCCGGAGAACTCGTCGGGGGAGCGCACGTCGACGAGGTTCTTCTGGTTGATCGCGGCGATGACCTCGTCACGGAACGCGCGGATGGTGTTGTCGGGCGCCTTGGCGGTGTAACTGGTCGAGGGCCGCTCGGGCACATCCTTGACCAGTGCGCGTCCGTCCAGCTCCCACTTCTTGCGGCCGCCGTCGATCAGCTTGACCTTGTCGTGGCCGTACAGCTTGAAGTACCAGTACGCGTATGCGGCGAACCAATTGTTGTTGCCGCCGTACAGGATCACAGTGTCGTCGTTACTGATGCCCTTGTCCGACAACAGCTTCGAGAACTGCTGCGCGTCGACGAAGTCGCGCTTGACCTGATCCTGAAGCTCGGTCTTCCAGTCCAGCCGGACGGCGCCGGCGATGTGACCGCCCTCGTAGGCGGAGGTGTCCTCGTCGACCTCGACGAAAACGGTGTTCGGTGCGTCGAGATTGCTCTCGGCCCAGTCAGTGGTGACCAGGACGTCGGAGCGTGCCATGTACGAGATCCTTTCGATTGCTTGTTGATTGAAGCGTTATGCGATTGACGGTGTCCGGCGGAACCGGGCCACCAACGGGTAGAGCTGACAGCCGAGGCAGATCGCGAAGGCGGCGTTGAGGAACGCGGCCACCAAAGCGAAGCCGGTAGCGACCAGACCGAGCACGGCAAGGCCGGTGGCGAATCCGCCGACGCCGACGACGGCGAACACGAAGCCGACCAGCTGGGCGAACTTCAACGGCGGCGTCGGTTCCCGCTCACTGACGGGCGCGAGCCGCGGGGCGATGAGTTTCGCAAAGATCAGGCCGTACGGGTGCTTCCGCGGGCCGCCGAGCGCGCCGATCGCGAAGACGACGGCCTGGACGCCGAGGATGACGGCGGCGGCCGCGAGGCTGAAGCTCGACACGATGAGGGTGATCACCAGTACCGCTGTGGTGACCCACGCTGCGAAGCGGGGCCCGCGGACGTCGACCTGGTCGACCGGGGCACTCGTGTTGGTGGGCGATCCCTGGCGGGATGTCATGGAAGTCACACTCCTGTTGTGTTGGTAGGGCTGGTTGCGAGCAAGTCACGTGGACTGCTCCGAGCGAGCGCGCGCAGACCGCGCAGCTGCGCTCAGCAGCTACAACAACAACAGCAAGAACCCGCGACGCGGCACAGATCGACTGCGCGACGCTTGGTGAGCATCACCACGAGGCGGGCGGACACGCCGGACAGCTTACCCAATGACATGGTGATCAAGCCAACAGCGGTTCCAGGGCGGACCGCAGGTCAGCGGCCGTGGGGACGCCTGTACTGCGGTACCGCTGACGGCCATCGGCGTCGAAGATGAACGTCGTCGGCAGCGACAACACCGAAAGGCGCCGCGCCGCGGCCGGATTGGCGTCCATGTCGATTTCCACGTGGGCGACCCCGGGCAGGTCGGCGCAAACCTGGTTGACCACCCGTCGCACCCCGGCGCACGGGCCGCACCAGACCGCGCTGAAATGCACAACCGTCGGCCCGGTGCCGGAAAGGCCCAGGTCAGAGGTATCGACTGGCTTCGACTCAGCCGCCGCGGGGGCCTCCTTCATCAAACCGGCCCGCAGCGCGAGCATCCTGTTGATCACGTAGGCGATACCGAACGCCGCGATGAGCACGGCGATCACGGCGAACAGCGACGGGCTCATGACTGATTGAACTCATTCAGCTTGATGGTTACTCCCTCGGCGATGCCCTCCACGATGACATCCGAACCGCGGGCCCCCTCGCTGGTCGGCGCGATGCCGAAGGGCAGCTTCAAGCCGGGCATGGACGTACTGAAGGCCTGCAGCACCGCCTGCGTCTTGTCCTCGGGAACCGGCCGGTCTGCGGTGCCCGCACCGGTGAGCACCCCGGCGGCGCTGAGCACCAGGGTGGTCTGGTCCGCGCCGGCGATGGACAGGTCGACCGCGACGCTGACCTTCTTGTCGAAACCGGCGGCCTTCGGCGTGCCGGTGAAGACCAGGCCCTTGTTGCCGGAGATGCCCGATTCGGTGGTGCCGCCGGTGGCGTTGTTGGCCTCCTTGAGCGGGGTCTCCACCAGCACGTCCGGGATGCCCATGAAGCGGCCGACATGGGTGGAGTTGATGAGGATGCGGCTCTCCACCTTGCGCGCCCGCAGCGGGGTCTTCGTATCGATCAGCCACGAGTCTGTGGGGAGGTCCACGTCATACAGGGTGGCCTCGTAGGACACTTTCCCGACCACGGGGTGATCAACGCCATTCGCGCGTATTTCGATCTGGTCATAGTGCCGGTCTCTGGCCTGTGAGATGAAGGGGAAACCGATGATCCCGACCCACGGGTCGAAGGTGAGCCGTGCTTCGCTGCGCACCGACCTGGCCAGGCGGTATTCGGCGTAGATCGCGGCGCCGAAGTCAGCGCCGACAGCCGCGACGACCACCACGACGACGGCCGATATCACCCCGATCAGCAGCTTGCGCACCCGCATATTCTGTCCCACCCGGGCCGTCCGGCCCCGCTCGGAGCGCCTAATCAGCAGGTGACGGGTTATCGTTAGGGCACCGGTAACGGCCAGATGTCGGCCAAGAATCCGGGAGGTATCCCGGACATCGCTGTCCGCACATATCTGACCTGCGCGCTGGAGGGCTCGTGGATTTATTGCTGTTAACCGCCGACCCGCATCCGGAGTCGGTGCTGCCCTCGCTGTCGCTGCTGGCCCACAATGTGCGAACCGCCCCCACTGAGGTGTCGTCGTTGCTGGAGGCCGGCAGCGCCGATGTGGCGATCGTCGATGCCCGCATCGACCTGGCCGCCGCGCGAGGGCTGTGCCGGCTGCTGGGCAGCACCGGGACGTCGGTTCCCGTGGTGGCCGTGGTCAACGAGGGCGGCCTGGTCGCGGTCAACGTGGAGTGGGGGCTCGACGAGATTCTGTTGCCCGGCACCGGACCCGCGGAGATCGACGCGCGGCTGCGCCTGCTCGTCGGGCGCCGCGGCGGGGCGGCGAATCAGGAGAACGCGGGCAAGGTCAGCCTCGGCGAGCTCGTCATCGACGAGGGCACCTACACCGCCCGGCTGCGCGGACGGCCGCTCGACCTGACCTACAAGGAGTTCGAGCTGCTGAAGTATCTGGCCCAGCACGCCGGCCGGGTATTCACCCGCGCCCAACTGTTGCAGGAGGTTTGGGGCTACGACTTCTTCGGCGGCACGCGCACGGTCGACGTTCACGTCAGGCGGCTGCGCGCCAAGCTCGGCACGGAGTATGAGTCGCTGATCGGAACGGTCCGCAACGTGGGCTACAAGGCGGTGCGACCCGCCCGCGGCCGTCCGCAGCCTGCGGGATCGGAACTGCCCGACGACGTCGACGACCCGGCGCTCTATGACGCTCCCGTCGGCTTGCCCGAAGAGCTGGCCGACCCGCTGCGTCAGTGACATCGACCGGCTGGCGCACCGCGCTCCCCGACGAGGACCAGCGCGCGATCCGTGAGTTGATCGCCGTGTCGTGGGAGGCGGACGGCGTTGCGCCCGTGGGTGATCAGGTGCTGCGCGCACTTTCGCACGACCACACGCGGCATCTGCTTGCGCTCGACGGTGACACGATCGTCGGCTATCTCGATCTCGCACCGGCCACCGCGGAAAACCCGGCGATGGCCGAGCTCGTCGTGCACCCGCAGTGGCGCAGGCGCGGAATCGGGTCGTCGATGGCCCGCGCCGCGCTGGCCGACGGCGGTGACGGCACCCGGATCTGGGCGCACGGCAACCTCGCGCCCGCACAGGCGACAGCCAAGGCCCTCGGCCTCACCGCGGCGCGCGAACTACTGCAGCTGCGCCGCCCACTGACCGATCTCCCTCCGGTGTCAATGCCGGCAGGCGTCCGCATCGACACCTACCGCGGTCCTGACGATGACGCCGAGCTCCTGCGGGTCAACAACGCCGCTTTCGCGTGGCACCCGGAACAGGGCGGCTGGACCGCCGGCGACATTGCGGCGCGCCGCGACGAGCCCTGGTTCGACGCGGACGGATTGTTCATGGCGTTCGACGAAGAGACCGGCGAGCTGCTGGGGTTCCACTGGACCAAGGTCCACAACGACGGTCTCGGCGAGGTCTACGTCGTCGGCGTCGACCCCGCCGCGCAGGGCCGCGGCATCGGTGTGACACTCACCCTGGTCGGCCTCCATCACCTCGCCGAGCGGCTGTCAGGACACTCCCAGGCAGCGGTGATGCTCTACGTGGAGGCAGATAACTCGTCGGCGGTTAACACCTATCGACGGCTCGGTTTCGAGGTGTCCAACACCGACGTCGCGTACGCCGCGCTAGCTGGAAACTAGCCGAACCTGTTCACCGTTCGTTAACTTTCCATCCCTCGGGTGTCCACCGCAGCCGCATACGTTGCCGGGGAGTCGGTAGCCTTCAACGAAAGTGGGACTAAGTGAAGCTCAACAGCATTGGCAAGGCGTTCGGAACGACGCTTTCCGCTACGGCACTCGTCACGCTGACGCTGACCGCCTGCGGCAGCGACAACAACGCCGGACCGAGCACCTCCACCGGTGCGTCGGGCACCTCGTCGGCGGCCGCGGCGGACTGCGGCGGCAAGAACTCGGTCACCGCCGAGGGTTCGACGGCCCAGCAGAACGCGATCGCTGAGTTCAACAAGGTGTGGGGCCAGACGTGCTCCGGCAAGACGCTCGCGTACAACCCGACCGGTTCGGGCGCAGGCGTCGACCAGTTCATCGCCAAGCAGGTCGACTTCGCAGGCTCCGACTCGGCACTCAACGACGATCAGGTCAAGAAGGCCGCAGACCGTTGCGGCGGCAACCCGGCGTGGAACCTTCCGCTGGTGTTCGGCCCCGTCGCGATCGCCTACAACGTCGAGGGCGCCGACAAGCTGGTCGTCAACGGCGATGTGCTGGCCAAGATCTTCCAGGGCGAGATCAAGAAGTGGAACGACCCGGCCATCGCGGCGCTGAACAGTGGCGCGACCCTGCCCGATACCGACATCAAGCCGATCTATCGGTCCGATTCCTCGGGTACCACCGACAACTTCCAGAAGTACCTGGGCGCCGCCGCCCCGCAGGCATGGACCAAGGGCGCAGGCAAGGAATTCCAGGGCGGCGCCGGTGAGGGCGCACAGAAGTCGGCCGGTGTCGTGCAGGCGATTCAGGCCACTCCCGGTGCCATCGGCTACGTGGAGAAGGGTTTCGCGCAGCAGGCCGGCTTGAAGACGGCCCAGATCGACAGCGGAGGCGGGGCCGTCGAGCTCAGCGACGGTTCGACGCAGAAGGCCGTCGACAGCGCGAAGTTCAAGGCAGAAGGCAACGACCTGACACTCGACCTGAACGCGCTGTATGCCACCAAGGACGCCGGTGTCTACCCGCTGATGCTGGCGACCTACGAGATCGTCTGCTCCAAGGGCTATGACGCGGATACCGCCGCTGCGGTGAAGTCGTTCCTGACGGTCTCGGCCAACCAGGGTCAGGCCAACCTGTCCGGGGCGGGCTATGTTCCGCTGCCCGACGCGTTCAAGGAGCGACTGCTGAAGTCCGTCGACGCAATTGCGTAGTTACGTAGCGCAGCTGCTCGAATACGGTGAGGATGGGTGCCGGAAGCGATGACCGATAGGCTCCATGTGACGGAATCTCACGGCCTGCACAATCCGGCCGACGCGGGATCGGGTGAGGCGCTGGCGGCGCCTCACCCGGACCCGCCGCCGATTTCCACCGACCCGTCGAGGAACGCCAAGGTTCGGATCGGGGATCGGATCTTCCGCGGCCTGGCCGAGGGATCCGGCGTCCTCATCGTCGTCATCATCGCCGCGATCGGGGCGTTTCTTCTCTGGCGTGCGGTCCCTGCGCTCACCCGCAACGAGGAGAACTTCTTCCTCTACGGCGGCAACTGGATCACCACCGACACATCGGCGATGCACTTCGGCATCCTGGACCTGCTTCAGGTCACGGTGTTCGTGTCGGTGTTCGCGCTGCTGCTGGCGATGCCGGTGGCTCTTGGCATCGCGACCTTTTTGACGCAGTACGCGCCGCGGCGGGTGGCAGCCCCGCTGGCCTACATGGTCGATCTGTTGGCCGCCGTGCCGTCGATCATCTACGGCGTCTGGGGCCTCTACGTGCTGGCCCCGGTGCTCAAGCCGCTCGCCACCTGGCTCAACACCAACCTCAGCTGGCTGTTCCTGTTTCAGACCGGCAACGCATCGGTCGCGGGCGGCGGGACGATCTTCACCGCGGGCATCGTGCTTGCCGTGATGATCCTGCCGATCATCACGGCGGTTACGCGGGAAGTGTTCGTCCAGACGCCGCGCGGCCAGATCGAGGCTGCCCTGGCGCTCGGTGCCACCCGCTGGGAGGTTGTCAAGACCACGGTGTTGCCGTTCGGGCTGTCCGGATACATCAGCGGCGCGATGCTCGGCCTCGGCCGCGCCCTCGGTGAGACCATCGCCCTGCTGATCATCCTGCGCGGGACGCAGCAGGCGTTCGGCTGGTCGCTGTTCGACGCCGGCTACACGTTCGCAAGCAAAATCGCCGCGGCCGCTTCGGAATTCAACGACCAGTACAAGGCGGGCGCGTACATCGCTGCCGGCCTTGTCCTCTTCATCTTGACGTTCATCGTCAACTCGCTGGCGCGGGCGGCCGTCGCCGGAAGGAGCAAGTCATGACGGCCACTCTCGATCAGCCGGTCAAGGCGCCGACCTTCCAAAGGCTGAGCCTGCGTCGCAAGATCTCCAATAACATTGCGACGGTACTGGTTTCGTTATCCGTGGCCATTGCGATGGTGCCGCTGGTGTGGGTGCTCTACACCGTCATCGCGAAGGGCTTCGGCGCCGTCACCTCGAGCACGTGGTGGTTCAACTCGCAGGCCGGTATGACGGCGTTCCAGGCCGGTGGTGGCGCCTACCACGCGATCATCGGAACCCTGTTGCAGGGCTTGGTTTGTGCGATCATCTCGATCCCGATCGGCGTGTTCGTCGGCATCTATCTGGTCGAGTACGGCGGCGGTACCAGGCTGGGCAGGGTGACCACCTTCATGGTGGACATCCTCACCGGCGTGCCGTCCATCGTCGCGGCACTGTTCATCTACGCGCTGTGGGTCGCCACACTCGGCTTCCAGCGGTCCGGCTTCGCGGTGTCGCTGGCCCTGGTGCTGCTGATGATCCCGGTGATCGTGCGCTCCACCGAGGAGATGCTGCGGATCGTGCCGATGGACCTGCGTGAAGCGAGTTACGCACTGGGCGTTCCGAAGTGGAGAACCATCTCGGCCATCGTCATTCCGACGGCCCTGTCCGGCATCGTCACGGGCATCCTGCTCGCACTCGCCCGCGTGATGGGTGAGACGGCGCCGCTGCTGATCCTGGTCGGTTACGCGCAGGCCATCAACTTCGACATGTTCAACGGGTTCATGGGGTCGCTGCCCGGCATGATGTACGACCAGACCTCGGCGGGCGCGGGCGCCAATCCGGTTCCCACGGACCGGCTTTGGGGCGCCGCGTTCACCCTCATCGTGCTGATCGCGTTGCTCAACGTCGGTGCACGTTTCATCGCCAAGTTCTTCGCCCCCAAGAAGATTTAGGAGT
Source organism: Actinomycetota bacterium (assembly GCA_046735135.1). Lineage (GTDB taxonomy): Bacteria > Actinomycetota > Actinomycetes > Mycobacteriales > Mycobacteriaceae > Mycobacterium. Next base: position 11,081 of record JBKPSU010000054.1, on the reverse strand, counting down.
CAACGCAGATGGCCAAGCGCCTCGACCTCAAAGACGTCAACATCTACTATGGCTCCTTCCATGCGGTCGCCGACGTGTCGATGTCGGTTCCACCGCGCAGCGTCACGGCCTTCATCGGCCCGTCCGGCTGCGGCAAGTCGACAGTGCTGCGCACGCTGAACCGGATGCACGAGGTCATTCCCGGTGCCCACGTCGAAGGCTCGGTGCTGCTCGACGGTGAGGACGTGTACGGCGCCGGGGTCGACCCCGTCGGTGTGCGCAAGACCATCGGCATGGTGTTCCAGCGGCCGAATCCGTTCCCCACCATGTCGATTCGCGACAATGTGGTGGCCGGACTGAAATTGCAGGGTGTCCGCAACAAGAAGACCCTCGACGAGGTAGCGCAGAAGTCCCTCAAGGGCGCGAACCTTTGGACCGAGGTCAAGGACCGTTTGGACAAGCCCGGCGGCGGCCTGTCGGGCGGCCAACAGCAGCGGCTGTGCATCGCGCGGGCGATCGCGGTGCAGCCCGATGTGCTGCTGATGGACGAGCCGTGCTCGGCGCTGGACCCGATCTCGACGCTGGCGATCGAGGACCTGATCTCGGAGCTCAAGCAGGACTACACGATCGTGATCGTCACACACAACATGCAGCAGGCCGCCAGGGTGAGCGACCAGACGGCGTTCTTCAACCTCGAGGCGACCGGCAAGCCGGGCAAGCTGATCGAGATCGACGACACCGAGAAGATCTTCTCCAATCCCACCCAGAAGGCGACAGAGGACTACATCTCCGGCCGCTTCGGTTGACGCGCGGCGTCAACCGAAGCTACAGCCAGGGAGTCAGCACCACCCGCGTGCCGGAGGAATCCGCGGCCGTCCAGGCCTTTTCGACGTCCGTCAAAGGCCTTGCAAGCGTGCGCAATTGCAGATCGCCCGACGCCACCATGGCGAACAGCCGCGGGAGTGCCTCGGTGCGCGCCTTCACGAGCACGTCGGGTGGAACGCTGCCGATGCCGACACCCGACAGCACGATGCCGTTGCCGCGCAGGATGCCCGCGGGCAGCGTCAACGTCGGACCGGCCATCGAGCCGATCTGAATGAATCGGGTCAGGTGGTAGTGCACGGAGGGATGGCTTCTGCTGAGCGCGGTGAGCACGCCCTCGGCGGGCGGCCCCCACAGATAGTCGAGGACAGCGTCGAACGGCCGCTCGGCGTGCATGGCCGCGACACACGCCTGGACATCGTCGGCGTCGAGCGCGATGGCGTCGTCGGCGCCGACGGTCTGCAGCCAGTCCAGACGTGCGACGTCGCGACCCGCCGCCACCACCCGGCCCGCGTCGAACACCGACTTGGCCAGCTGTACGGCCATCGACCCTGTCACGCCGGTGGCGCCCAGGACCAGCACATTGGCACCCTGTTGCACCGCCGCGCCGTGCTCGAGGGACATCCACGCCGACAGCCCGGGGTTCGGAACGGCGGCGGCGACGACGGAGTCCACGCCGTCGGGCAGATCGAGCGCACCCTGTGGGCTGATCAGCGTACGTTCGGCCATCATGCCGTAGGGCGCGAGCGCACCGGTGTATACCCGGCGTCCGTCATCAAGACGGGCCACCCCGTCCACGCCGGGCACAGCGGGCAGCGCTAACTCCTTGCTGGCGTAATGCTTTCCCGAAACCAGTCCGCGGGTCAGGTTCGTCAGCGCCGAGGCCTCGACCGTCGCGACGACGGCGTCGTCGCGCGGTTGCGGGTCCGGGAAGTCGATGTAGCGGGGCGTCTCGCCCCATTCGGTGACGACTGCTGCTTTCATGTCGCGCGCCTTTCGTTTCATGAGAAAAGGTTTCTATGGAAACAATCTACGGCGAGGCCAGTCGGATGGCAAGATGGTTTCCATGAAAACCAAGTCGGGCCTGGTCGCAGACATCAACGACCTGATCGGTGCCGTCGGGGACAAGTTCGAGGCCGATGAGGAGGGCGACGCCGAGCGCACCTTCATGGCGCAGAGGTGTCCGCCACGGCTCGAAGACGTCGTTCGCTCGCTGCCGACGTTGTCGATGCACCTGATGGCCGGGATCGCCGACGGCCCGGTCAGCCTCGTCGGTCTCGCGTCACGATCGGGGCAGCTGAAGGGGACCGTTTCCAAACATGTGCAGCGCCTCGTCGAGGCCGGTTTGGTGACACGTTCGCCAATCCCGGGCAACCGCAAGGAAATCGAGCTCACGTTGACAGCGGACGGTGAGCTCGTCACCGAGGCGCACCGTCAGCTGCACGAGGAAATGGCCTCCGGCATGCGTGATTTTCTCTCACGCTATTCCAATGCGGAGCTGGAAGTGCTGGTGAAGGTGTTGCGCGACGTGATGGCGGCCAGGAAAGTCGGCGTTCGAATCACCTGCGGGGAATAGCTGCGCCGCCCAATGGGTCATACCTCCCATGAGCAAGGCAGTCCAATTCGACCAGTACGGCGACGTCGACGTGCTCGAGGTGCGCGACGTCGAGCGACCGCGGGCCGGATCCACCGAAGTTGTCGTCGAGGTCAAGGCCGCCGGGATCAATCCCGGCGAGGCGTCCATCCGCAATGGCTTATTGCGCGACGTATTCCCCACTACCTTCCCGTCCGGGCAAGGCAGTGACTTCGCGGGCGTTGTCGCCGAAGCAGGTTCGGGGGTGGACGGATTGAGCGTCGGCGATGAGGTCATCGGCTTCTCCGAGAAGCGGGCCAGCCACGCGGAGTTCGTGGTCGTGCCCGCGGAGAACCTGACCGCCAAACCGGCGGCGGTGTCATGGGACGCCGGCGGCGCGCTGTACGTCGCGGGCACCAGCGCCTACGCCGCGGTGCGTGCGGTAGGGCTGTCGCGCGGCGACGTGGTCGCCGTCGCGGGCGCGGCGGGCGGAGTCGGCGCTGTCGCGGTGCAACTTGCGACCGATGCGGGCGCCACGGTGTTGGGCATCGCCGGTCCGTCGAACGACGAGTGGCTGCGCGCGCACAACGTCATTCCGGTGAACTACGGGGACGACCTCGCGGCGCGGCTGCGCGCGGCGTCGCCGTCCGGCCGCATCGACGCGTTCCTCGACTTCTTCGGCGGAGGATATGTCGAACTGGCGGTCGACGAATTGGGGGTGGCGCCCGAACGGGTGGACACCATCATCGATTTTGCGGCTGCCGAGCGGTTCAAGGTCAACACGGCGGGGAATGCCGACGCCAACAACGCCGGTGTGCTGGCCGAACTTGCGGCGCGCATCGCCGACGGCCGGCTCGAGGTGCCGATCGCCGAGGTGTACGCCCTCGACGACGTGCGAAAGGCTTACCGCACGCTGGAGCAGCGGCACACGCGCGGAAAGATCGTGCTTCGTCCGTGACCAGGGATTCAAGCGGCTAGCGCGCCGCGAGTTCCTCCTCGTCCGGGAATCTGCCGGTGGCCTGGAAGATGATCCGGCGGGCCACCTCGACGGCGTGATCGGCGAATCGCTCGTAAAAGCGGCTCAGCAACGTCACGTCGACGGCAGCGGTCACGCCGTGCTTCCATTCCTTGTCCATCAGCACGGTGAAGAGGTGGCGGTGCAGGTCGTCCATCGCATCGTCTTCCTCGCTGATGCGGGCGGCCTTCTCAGGATCGCGGGTCAGCAGAACTTCCTGGGCACTGTTGCCCAGTTCGACTGCCACGCGGCCCATTTCGGCGAAGTAGCCGTTGACTTCTTCGGGCAGGGCGTGTTGCGGATGGCGGCGTCGGGCGATCTTGGCGACGTGCAGCGCGAGGGCCCCCATCCGGTCGACGTCGGCGACGATCTGGATCGAGCTGACGATCGCCCGCAGATCACCTGCCACCGGCGCCTGCAGAGCAAGCAGTACGAACGCCTGCTCCTCGGCCTTGGCGCTCATCGCGGCGATCTGCTCGTGGTCGGTGATCACTTGCTCGGCAAGCACCAGGTCCGCCTGCAGCAGTGCCTGGGTCGCGCGCTCCATTGCACCGCCTGCCAGCCCGCACATCTCGCCCAGCTGGTTGGTTAGGGCGTCTAGTTGCTCGTGGTACGCGGTTCGCATATCCCCAGCCTAGGGGCTGATCCGGTGAATCGTCACGATGTGCACGGTGAACGAAAGGTGAATGCCACTCGCCATGCGTCACCAGCACAGCTGAATGCCGTGGCTAGCCGCAGGTGGTGTCGGCGGCGTTCGTGACGGACAGGTCGGCGGGCAGCTGCGTCGGGTTGCTCGATCCGCCGTGAAGGACGTGTACCTGCACCGATGATCCGCTGGGCTTCGGCGGGCTCACCGAATTGAAGTCCGAGCCGAGCACTACCTGCACGGTTTTGCCTTTTCCTCCTACGCGTTCGATGGTCGGGTCGGCGAACGCCGACGCCACGGTGGCGGCGGCCTCTTCGTTGCCAGGGGAGAAGAAGACGGTGGTCTCGCTGAGACTGCTCGCGTACGTGTCGGGGGTCTCGACGTTGAAGCCGTGCTGCTGCAGTTCGGTGGCGGCGGTCGCGCCGAGGCCGTCCTGGCCCGTTGAGTTCGACACTTGTACGGTCACCGACGTCGGATCGGTGGTGACGGCGTCGACCACCTCGCCCGCATCGGCTGCCGGTTGAGGCACCGGCGTTTCGCTGGTCGTCTGCGCGCTCTCGTTCTTCAGCGACTCGGGTGCACCCGGGACCGGGGTGTTGTCGGCGTTCTTCTCCTCGGGCAGCGGGTCGTCGTTGATGATCGCGTCGAAGATGGCGCGGGTGTCGTCCTCGCGCAGGTGCTCGTTGCCCCACTCGTCCATGTATCCGGTCGTGGGGACGGTGAGGAAGGTGATGCGTCCGGCGGCGATTCCCTGTACCGATTGGCCGAGGTTCACCAGGTCCTTGGTCTTGATGTTGTCGACGAAGCTGTCGTTGATGAACTGGTTGACGACGTCGTTGAGCTTGGTGAGTGAGAAGAAGACTTCCTTGGAGATCATCGAGCGCAATAGTGATGACAGGAAAAGCTGCTGGCGCTTGATCCGGCCGTAGTCACCGTTGGTTTCGGTGGTCACCTGGCGGGCGCGCACGTACTGCAGGGCGGTGTGTCCGTCGATCATCTGGCGACCCGCGTTGGGCAGCACCGTGCCGATTTCGTAGTCCTCCAGCGGAGTGGTGCTGCACACCTCGACGCCGCCGAGTGCGTCGACCATCTTGGAGAATCCGGAGAAGTCAACGGCCATGAACCGGTTGATGGACAGACCCGACAGCTTCTGGATCACCTTGACAAGACATTTGGGGCCGCCGAACGCGTAGGCGGAGTTCAGCTTTGTTTCGGTGTAGACCTGGTCGGGGCCGTATTGGCCGGTCTGGTCGTCATAGAGGGGGCCGTATTCGCGGGTCTCCGGGTTCCACGGCTCACACTTCATCGGCTGGATGTTCAAGTCACGCGGAAACGACACTGCGACAACGCGTTCGCGGTTGGCCGGGATGTTGACGAGCATGATGGTGTCGGAGCGGGTACCGCCGGCGACGTCGGTGTTGCCGACATCGCCCATGTCGGCGTTCTGGCCGTAGCGGCTGTCCACGCCGACGATGAGGAAGTTCTCATCGCCGTATTGCGCGTTGGGGTCGACGATGTCGCGCGAGTTCGGGTCCAGCGCCGAGATCCGGTTCAGCATGTTGTTCTTCGAGGATTGCCACTGCCATGCACCGCCGGTCATCGCCAGCGCGAGCACCGCGAACAGCGCGGCCAGCGAGCGCCCCGCCAACATCACACGGCGTCGCGCCTTCGGCTTCTTCGGCGGGGCGATGGGCTCACCGACCCGCTTCGGCGCGATGCGCTCAGCGCGTGCGCGCCGCAACGCCGCCAAGTCGGGCAGTTCCTCGGCGTAGGAAACCGCGGGAATGACCTCGGTGTCCGGATCGGACGAGTCGCTCGACCGCGGGGGCACTACAGCCGCGGGCCGAAGTTGGCGCCGCCCCGGCGGCTGCTGCCTCGGTCGCGGCTGCGGTGGTGGCGAAGGTTCGGGTCCGGGCTGGTTGCTCGCAAGATCGGCTGGTACGGAGCCGGTGATTTTCGCGATCAGATCCGCAACGGCGACGCCGTCGGTGTGGTTACCGGTCGTGGACGAGGGGTCGTCGGCGTCAGGAGCGGGACCGGAATGGCGCTCCCACGGGGCGGCGGTGCGTGAAGGCCGCGGAGTTCGGGTAAGCCATTGTTGGGCGCCGTCGAGGTCGGATGCACGCGGGCGGCCAGGAGTGGCGTCGTTATCGCCGTCACTCATGTCCCTACCGGCCTCCGACCCTGTCAGCAGCGTGCGCGTCGGTGCGCTTGAATCGCTGCGATGCCGCCACCTGTTTTATAGCGACAAATTCCATGGCCCCGCGACTGGGGCCGCTAACGACGAGATTCATATCGTACTGAGAGATCCTGAGAGACGAAATGTCGAGATGGTCTCGGTTCACCCACCGGAATGCATCACATCGGCGCCGGTAGGCACCGTGCAGTCGTCCGGGTCGGTGAGCCAGCCCTCCGGAAGCGACACTGATGCAGGTGAGCCCTGACGTCCGCGCGGACCGGTTGCGGCGGCGGGGAAAGGCACGTCGGGGTCCAGCTTGCAGAGCAGGGTATCGAGTTCGTTTCGGCTCTTCACCAGCGCCAATGCCCGGCGGATGTCGGCTCCGGCGGGGAAGCCGTGCAGGTACCAGGCGATGTGCTTGCGGATCTCGCGCATGCCTTTGTCCTCGCCGAAGTGGTCAGTCAGGAGCTCAGCGTGCCTGCGGATGATCGTCGTGACCTCACCCAATGTGGGCGGACTCACACTCGTTCGGCCCGCGAAGGCGTCGGACAGCTCGGCGAACAGCCATGGCCGACCGAGGCAGCCGCGGCCGATGACGACGCCGTCGCAGCCGGTGGCGGCCATCATCGCCAACGCGTCCTCGGCCTCGAAGATATCGCCGTTGCCGAGTACCGGAATGCCCTTGACGTGGGATTTCAGCTGCGCAATCGCATCCCAGTCGGCGGCTCCGGAGTACCGTTGCGCGGCCGTGCGCGCATGCAGTGCGACGGCCGCGGCGCCTTCCTCGGCGGCGATGCGGCCCGCATCCAGGTGCGTGTGATGGGCATCGTCGATGCCGATGCGGAATTTCACCGTCACCGGGATGTCCGACCCCTGGGTCGCCCGCGCCGCCGCGGCCACGATGCGGCCGAACAGCCTGCGCTTGAACGGGAGCGCCGCGCCGCCGCCGCGCCTGGTCACCTTGGGCACCGGGCAGCCGAAGTTCATGTCGATGTGGTCGGCCATGCCCTCGTCGGCGATCATCTTGGCCGCTGCGTAGGTGTTGTCGGGGTCGACGGCGTAGAGCTGCAGCGACCGCGGCGACTCGGCGGCCCCGAACGTCGTCATGTGCATGGTGACGGGGTGGCGCTCGACGAGCGCGCGGGCCGTCACCATCTCGCAGACATAAAGCCCGCTGACCGTGCCGGCCCGGGCGAGTTCGAGTTCGCGGCAGAGGCTGCGGAAGGCAACGTTCGTCACGCCGGCCATCGGTGCCAGCACCACGGGGCTGGCGAGCGCGATCGGCCCGATCCGCAGCTGAGCGCGGGAGTCGGTCAGGACTGCGATGTTGCGAGAACCCTCTTGGCTTCCAACCGCTCGGCCTTCTTGGCCTCGCGCTCGAGGCGCTTCTGCTTGGCGACCTCGAACTTGTCGCATGCCTCCTTGAGCTCCTCGATGAGCAGCCCGAGGTCGTCACGCATGCGAGCGGCCTCACCGGTGAAGTCGTCGCGCTCGAAGATGCGCCACTTCTTCAGCACCGGCATCACGACGTCGTCGAGGTGGATCCGCGGGTCGTAGACACCGCCGACGGCGATGATCACGGCCTTACGCCGGAACTCCGGAACGGTGAACCCGGGCATCTTGAAGTTGCGCAGCACGCGGTGCAACGAGTGCATCGCCTGGTCCGGCGCGATGTCGAAGCCGGCCTCGCTGACGTCGCGGTAGAAGATCATGTGCAGGTTCTCGTCGGCCGAAACCCGTTGCAGCAGTTGGTCGGCGATCGTCTCGTCACATGCCTTGCCGGTGTTGCGGTGCGACACGCGGGTGGCCAGTTCCTGGAACGTCACATAGATGACGGAGTCGAACAGGCTCTCGGCGAACAGGTCACCCTGCTGGTTCTGGCCGGGGCTGAAGCCACGGGTCACCTGCTCGAGCCGTAGCGTCTCCAGCGCGACCGGATCGATGGCGCGGGTGACGACCAGGTAGTCGCGCAGTGCGATGCCGTGCCGGTTCTCCTCGGCGGTCCAGCGGTTCACCCACTGCCCCCACGGGCCGTCCATCCCGAAGTTCATCGCGATCTCGCGGTGGTAGGACGGCAGGTTGTCCTCGGTCAGCAGGTTCTGGATCATTGCCGTCTGCGCGACCTCGGAGAGCTGCGACTGCCCGGGCTCCCAGTCCTGGCCACCCAGTGCGTAGTAGTTCTTGCCGTCCGACCACGGGATGTAGTCGTGCGGGTTCCAGTCCTTGCGCATCGACAGGTGGCGGTTGAGGTTCTTCTCGACTACCGGCTCGAGCTCATGCAGCAGGTGCAGGTCGGTCAGGTTCTCGTGCATTGGGCCTTCAGTCCTCCTCGCGGCGGGATGCCTTCGGTCCCGATTTATCTGTACCTGGAAGTTGCAGTCAATATATCTGTGTATCTCGGTGACAGCAAGTTGCCTCGCCGGGTGTCACGGTGGCGAATGGTCACGATTCGTGCGTGACGCATACCCATGATTTCGCATTACCGAGACGGCCGTACTGCTCGCGGGTGCGACCCGTCAGCGGTATGGTTCCTGCAGGCAGTTCGGCGACCAGTCGAACCGCCACTGAAGTGCCGGGAAATGTAGGCCTTGGACATAGGTGGGCATGTGAAGAAGATCATCATTTCGGCCGGCGCCATTGGCGCAGCGGGGTTTGCGATGGGGCTGTTCGGGGCCGGCATCGCTGCTGCGGCTCCCGATGTGGTGGGAATGACGTACAGCGACGCCGTCTCGCAGATCGAAGACGGCGGCGGTACGGCGAAGATCGCGGTGACCGTTGGCGACCGCCAGGACGCTATGGGCGACTGCCTTGTCACGAGCGCGACGGACTCACCTTTTGTTCGCGACGACGGAGGCGAGTTCTCCCACAGCTCCGACGAGGTCCTGCTGGCTTTGAACTGCAATCGCGGGGTCGCGTCTGCCACTACTCCCGGCGCCTCTCTGGCCAGCCCGGAGGGCCGGGCGTTCCAGGCCAAGGCCGAGGAGCAGGCGGCGGCACAGCAGAGCGAATCCGGAGAGCTCACAGCGGCCGGCGCGGTTCCGGGCGAAGCCGGCTCTGAGATCCCGACCGGGTAGTCAAAGCACACCCGGGATAGAAGCTTCAGTGCGTCGACACCCGGTTGAGCACCATGTCGACGCAATGGTCGATGAACTGTTCACGGGTGGCCGTTAGGCGGCCGTCCAAGTAGGCGATGAAGAGCGCTGTCAGCGCGCCGAGCAAGCCGGTGGCCGCCATGGCCCGGACGGCCGGCTCGTCGATTCCCGTGATGCGGGTTACCTTGCGCTGCAACAGCTCGATGAAGCTCGGCATCCAACTCGCGCCCGACCGCGTCAACACCGGCTCGACCGTCGGCGCCAGCAGAAGCACCCGGCCGCGCGTCGGGTCGTCGACCATGAGCGCGACGAACCGCTCGACCGCATCCTGCGCGCTGGTCGACGACGACAGCGTGGACATCGCCCTTGTGCAGACGTCGTCATAGACGGCCCGCACGAATTCGTCACGGTCGGAGAAGCTCTCGTAGAAGTAGCGTTCGGTGAGTCCGGCGGCCCTGCACACTGCTCGCACGGTCAGGGCGGGACCGGCCTCGCCGCCAAGCAGGTCGACGCCCGCGGCGATCAATTCGTCGCGGCGAAGCTGTTGACGGTCCTGGAGCGGAACGCCCGACCATCGACCCCGTCGTTGACCCGCAGCCACATCACTCCTAGACTCAAGATGACAACGTACGTAGTCAGAATGTCATCTGACCCCGATCGGAAGCGCACCAGTGACTCAAGATACGTCTGAGGCATGCCCCGGGACCAGCGAAACCGCACCTTTGGCGCCCGGCTGCCCGGTGTCCGGCGGTGGATACGACGCCGTGCCGGGGCCACTCGGGCCCGACTCGCTCACCTGGAAGTACTTCGGCCAGTGGACGGGGATGCTGCAGGGCGCGTGGGCGGGTTCGATGCAGAACATGCACCCGCAACTGGGTGCGGCCGTCAAGGATCACTCGATCTTCTTCATGGAGCGGATGCCGCGGCTCTACCGGTCGGTGTACCCGATCGGCGGGGTGGTGTTCGACGGCGACCGCGCCCCAAAAACCGGTGCCGAGGTCCGCGACTACCACATCGGCATCAAGGGTGTTGACGAGCAGGGGCGGCGGTACAGCGCGCTGAACCCGGACGTCTTCTATTGGGCACACGCCACGTTCTTCAAGTCGGTTCTGCTGGCTGCGGAGCGGTTCAGGGGCGGACTGACCGAGGACCAGAGGCGCCAGCTCTTCGACGAGCACATCACCTGGTATCGGATGTACGGGATGAGCATGCGACCGGTGCCCAAGTCCTGGGAAGAATTTCAGAAGTACTGGGATCACATGTGCCACAACGTGTTGGAGAACAACTACGCCGCGCGTGAAGTACTCGATCTCTCGACGATGACCAAGCATCCGTCGTTGGAGTGGATTCCAGACCCGCTGTGGCGGCTGAACCTGAAGGCGATGGAACGGTTCCTTCTGTTCGTCACCGTCGGTCTCTACGACCCGCCCGTTCGCGAGCTCATGGGCTACACCTGGTCACCTCGGCAGGAGTGGCTGCACCGCCGCTTCGGGAACCTGGTACACGTGGTCACGAAGCTGACGCCCAAGCGCGCGATGATGCACCCGCGCAAGCGCAGCGCATTCGACCGCGCGACCGGCCGTGTCCCTTCAGACGCTCCGCTGGTGGAGACGCCGGCGCGCAACCTGCCGCCGGTCGGGCACCGCGACGACGGACGGCATTACTGCCCCGTGGAAGCCGTATAGCCGGTCCACAACCCGCCGTCGAAATAGCGCAACTGGCAACGGTTTTGCGGATCCGGGAACCAGCCCGGCTGCACCGGCGGATAGCGTCCG